>JAEOTN010000536.1 GCA_016839865.1 Promethearchaeota archaeon
TATTATCAATGCCCCTAAGCACATTATAATCCATGGAAAACCATGCATCAACAACTTCTCCACGAGGAATAGATAACTCTTGATACATTCCAGATGCATCCAACCTATAATAATCAAAAGAATCTCCACCTCCAAGTTCACCGACTAAAGTAACATTAATTGCAGATTGATTCAGTTGATGACTTACTACTCCAGTTCCCTCAACTAGAGAGGTATAATAAATATCCTCATAATGTGTCCAATTACTGGAATCTACCGAAAAGAGAAGTCCGTTATAAGTTTCATAATAATCAATGTAGAAACCATAATCATTGACTGTAGGATTGGTTTCCATAGTAATCTTAACACTTGATGCGTTCAACCAGTGAGTTGTTAAGTCATTATACGTCCCGGAATACCATTCTAAGAAATTATTGTCTTGGTCCCACAGATATATAACATCCACTACAGATTCAGTGGATATATTCACAAAGTGCAATCTCATATAATCACATCCACTACCATCAATAGTCGCAATTAAATTACCACCGATGGTGGGATCTGAATCTAAATTATTAGAATAAGGATGATTAGATTGAAAAGTTTGTACATTGTGTGAAGAATAGGTAATACCATCATCGCTACCCAAATTTCCATTTGTAACCCAGTCATTTTCATCTGAAATTCCCGATATTTCTGCTGAATATTTATAACCTTCCCATCCATTTGCAATATCTATTGGGAAACTTTCATTTTGAGAGGTATATTCCGGATTAGAACCATTACCAATGGTAAATTGTGAAGTTTTAGTATAAATAGCAGTTTCATTAACACTTACTGCTTCTTGGGTTCCCGAATACAAAATTCCATTCTCAAAGATTTCTGAGGATCGTGGAGTCTCAGTTTCTATATTTGGATCATCAAATTGGGCAAGTGGATTGAAAATTACCTCTGAATCGGAGAAGATTCCCAAAAGAAACATAGATAAAACAAAAAACAGCTTTAACGAACGGATTGATTTACTCGTCATGATTCTTATCCTCAGTTATTCTCAATTACGAAAAACAAACTAAAACTTCTTTTTATATTTATATCAAATACATCTTAAGTAATTTTATCGAAAAAAAATAGAGAAAAAAATTACTTCATTGGGATTATATATTTTCCTTTAATAAATTTCAAGATTACATCTTTTGCAGAGAGTTTATCCTCCTCAGGGATTAAAGAGATGATAGTTTTCAAATGGAAAGATTCTTTCTCTTCATGGAGTGTATTTATTACATTTGCTACACGTTCAGAGATGGAATTATCAGTAATAAATTTCTTCGCATAAATCTCGTTATTGTCCGATAGGTGAAACTCCTTTAGTAAAGAGAGATTGAAAATTTCTTCAAAGAGTTTAGGAGTAGTACCCATGAAAACAGATCGATTTCCATTCCAACCATCTAAAACTGAAGCATATATTCCCTCAAATTCTTCAATAAATTTAGCAGCCTTTTCTTTGATTTCAGTTGAGGCTTGTTCTTCCAATATTAAAGCTACAATTATTTTATGACCACCTGCAAGTAAAATCTTGAAGTTTTCATGAGTAAATTCAATGAATTCCTGTTTCTCAAACACCATGCCTTTTTCGAGTTCTTCATCATCTCGGATAAATCGCTTTCCTAGGAGAAGAATTGCTCGTACAAATCCGGAGAATAATTCCTCATTTTCTTCATCGAGTCCACTTAATACGTGCCGATACATCAATAATCCGCTATTTTTTTCGATTAAAAGAATTCCTTTGATGTTTGTAATGTCATCAAAAATCTGAGTTTTCTGTTTTAATTTTTCAATTGCGACAATCCGTTTTTTTGTGCGAGTATTTTTTACTCCTATTGCAATTAACGCTCCAGACAAAATCGCTACTACTAAAGCAACTGGAACTACAATCCACCACAATTTTAGAGGAGTTTCTGGCTGCTGAGAAACTAAAGTAACTGAAATGGTTTGGGGCTCATAGTCCGGATTATCTGTGTTGATAGTAAATGTTATTGGATAACTCCCTGTTTGAGAGGGTGCCTTTTCCGTAAATATATACCAACCTGGCATATCATCAACTTCCACTAGAAATCCAGTTCCAAATGTCCAACTATAAGATACACTTGCATTTTCTATAGGTTGATGAGTGCGTGGATCTTCAATATAGATTCTAGTTGAAAAATCAGCTCTTTTATCTACCAATAATGTTGAGATCGTATTCCCTTCTGGATCATGCACTGTAGCATTGAGATTAATACGAGTAACTGATATCTGTAGTACTTCACTAGCTGATTGATATCCAGTCTCATTGAAAAGAAGACTAATGAAATTTACTCCTAATCCGAAAAATGAAGAACTTATATCGCTATAGTATTGGTTCCCAACTATTGCGAATGGATCGGAATAAGTTGCGCCATCTGAAAGCTGCACAGTACCGGTTGTCACTTGTAAATCACCAGATGAGGTAAAAACTCCTACAGTGAAATTCAGATCCTGTTGAATTTTTGCTGAATAGGATTTATTTAGTGTGCAATCAGCAGAATTTATATAAATCTTGAAATAAACGGAACGAGGAAGAATTTGTATGCGAGTGACTAATTCTTGTGTTTGATACCCATCGGCTGTAGCATTTATTTGTATATCATAAGTTCCTGGCCCCACAAACGAACTTGAGGAATTAATTTCGATTGTATATTCTCCAGGGGTAGCGTCAGGTGTCACATGATATTCTGTCATATTAAGTGAAATCTGAGCAGATGTTATTCCTATAGAGACTGGTTTCTGATGATAATCCAATCGCAATGTGAAATTTGTGCCATAATCAATGTTGTTATCCAAACCGATGATTTTAAGTTCGGATTCTGAAACCAGACGGATTTGAAGTGAGAAATATACATCATAAAAACCTACTCCTGAAATAGTAAAATTGATAGTATACTCTCCAGGTAGTCCTAAATCCAGACTATCAAGAGATTCATCATATATTCCTGTACTATATTCTGTGAGAGTATCATTGCCAGTTGGCCAATCATATTCGACTTTAAGATTGGATAACATAATACCCGAGTCAGAATCGTTTAAAATTAGACGAACGGGGATGATGTCACCTAAAATACTTTCTGTTATATGATCACTCATAGCATCACGAGGATAAAGAATTGAATGCTGTATATGATGTTTTATTTCAAAAGTTCCATTTAATCCACCAGCCGAAGTACCATTTGTCCAAATTATACTATAGCGATATAGACCCCCGGTGGTGTTTGTAGGCCCGATTTGGATATTTGGAAATTCAATGCTCCCAGTAATATCGGGAGTTATACTTTCAGTGTGCCATATTTCATTTTCGGGATTATAAATTGTTAAATCTGCTGTAGTAGCTAAGATATTACCTATGGGTCCTACAGACATATTTAGATCTGTTCGAAATTGAATTATTTCATCAACATCATATGAAAAATTATTCAAGTAATGCTGCCAAGAGCCATTGAATAATTCAGTATTACTTGATTCTAACATATTTGTAGATTCTGCCAGGATTTTCCACCATCCTGAAGATGCAGAACTTATTGTGAATTTAGAATCTGATTTACCACCTCCGGTAAAAATGGAACCTAATCCCGTTGGATCTTCTATTCTATAAATGTTCCAATCACTTGGTTTTGTCCCTTCATATTCAAAATTGCTGTATCCAGAAGGAATGTAAACATTATGATAAGTCTCCCATATCACTGACTCATTTGTATAAATTGTTAATTTAGATCCTGTTGAACCATGTATTTCGGATTTTGAATTTGTGGTATGATATCCATATACATTCGATGTTAAGTCAAATTCAATTTTAGGTCCATCTACACTCATTAAAATTTGCATTGGATCAGAATCCCAAGTATTATATCGACTAAAAGTTGCTGAACCCCAATCTGAGCTAGAATCCGTTAAAGACAATCCGTCAAATTCTATATTGACGTTTGTTTGTGTAGAATTTGCACTAGTTTTCAAAATTAATTGAATATTATCGAAATAAGCTTCTTGTATGTCTAAATGATCAAATCCGGTATATTCAACACCATTTCCAATTTCAATACCAACTGAAAGATTTATAGTTTGTCCGTTAACTACATCATCAAAAATATTTGAACTATTCTCCCAGAGATCTAAATTTATTAATCCTGTACTATGCCATTGACCCAGACCAGCTCCAGTAATTGTTCTAAATCCCCGTGTGTACACAGTATCCCCATTGATTTTTATAAATGCAAAATTATCATTGGTCTCAATTCCACGGAGTAAATTATAATCCATAGATACCCATGCATCAACCACTTTTCCGCGTGGTATGGTCAAATCTTGGTAAAATCCAGCTTCATCTCCGTCTTCATAAGAATAAGATGGTGCGGAATCAATTCCTTCTATCACAGCTCCAATTGCAGATCTATTGCCAATTTCATAACTTCCACCATACAATCGACTAGGATCATCTATTGTATTTTCATAATAATTCCAATTTGCACTATCAATAGCAAACATACTCCCATCATATGTCTCAAAAAAATCCACTGAATAACCATAAAGTTCAATTGTATTATCGGAACTCATTGATATTTTTAATTGTGTTGCGGAATACCAAGGTGTGTAGAAGTCTGAATAAGAACCAGCAAAAAAATCGATAATTGTGTTATCTTGATCAGATATAAAGAGTGAATCCCAATAGTATTCAACTTCTAATAGATCAAAATGTATTCTTATGTAATCACAATCGATACCATCAAATGTTGCCAAATAATTTGAGGGGTTTAAATTCTTCCCATAAGAGGGACCAGAATCTTCACTTTGCGACACTTGCGATGTAGGACTGAGTTGAGTTATACTCCCTATATGACCATTTTTTATCCAATCTCTTTCATCTCGAATATCAGAAATTGTTGCATTGTAAAAATATCCTTCCCAACCGTGGGATGTATCAATAGGATATTCTGAATATTCAGAAGAAATGAGAGGATTAGTGCCATTTCCTATCGTAATATGTTGATTTGAGGAATATAAAGCAGTTTCATTAATAATTAATGCATCTTCATCCTCTGTATATAATATATCATTTTCGAATAAATCTGAGGATTTCGGAGGATTTGAAACATTTTTAGGAGGATTTACATTTGATTTAACATCTTTTTGCTCTTGAAACAATGGAATTGAAGATGTAGATATTGATATGAAAATAAATGCTGTAATAAAAATAAGTTTATGGAGTTTTCTATCTAATTTTGAAAACTTTATTATCCTTTTGACCAATGATAACACCTTTTTAGCAATATTTGTAAAATTTGTTTGTTTTTTGTTGCAAATGAGCCAATTCAAATGGAGAATTTACTCTATTGATATTATTTGGTCAATACAATCGTAAATGCTTAAGTATGAAGATGGAAATGCTTCAATCCGAAAAAACAAGAATCTGTAACTATTTCTTTAAATCCACACCAGTAGATCCAAAACCTCCTAATCCGCGGTCAGATTCAGGTAAGTCTTCAACAACTATCATTTCTGTCTCGGGAAGTTTACAAATAATGAATTGACAGATTTTCTCATGCTTCTTAATGGTAACATCTTCATTAGATAAATTCACAATAATGGCCATCCATTCGTTACGGTATCCTGCATCAATTGTACCGGGAGTATTAACAACCGACAAACCTTTCCAAAGTGCATTTCCACTTCGTGGTACCACAGCAGCATAATATCCGATCGGAATTGCAGTAGCAAAACCTAATGGGCATCCAATTCGTTCTAAGGGTTTAAGAGTGCATTCATCAACATCTAAATCTACGAGTTTTTTGTTTCCATTTTCTACAACTGGTTGTTTAAAACAACGCACGTAGCAATCATATCCCGCATCTTCTTTATGCGATCGGGTGGGTAGTTTCGCATCAACTGCCCATTTCTTGATATAGATTTTCATAGTTCCTCATTATGCATATTTGTTAAAAAAAGTGAAGAACAAGCAGTTAATAACAGAGAAAATCAAAATAAAAACATTTTTGAGCTTTCACTCTAAGATCCATGTATGGAAATCGTTCGATATGATCCGCGGAAAGACAAGGAAGAATTGATGAAATTAGCGATAGCATTCTCGGATAGGAGTTATCTCCCTTTTGAAGAATCTCAGTTTAAAAAAGA
>JAEOTN010000537.1 GCA_016839865.1 Promethearchaeota archaeon
CATGTAAATGGATACAAATGTACCATACCATCAAAACCATGATTTTTGTAATAAATTATGTCACCGAGATTCTCTTGTGTCTCTCCACCAATTCGGTGTGCTACATAAGGTTCTCCGAGTTTTCTAGCCTTTAAGAAATGCATTTTCTTAAAGGGATTAAGTTTCTGACCTACATCGATAAACCTTCGGAGGGTGATTGGGCAATCTACTATTACTCCTAAATCATTCAATTTCCTACCAACATCGAGATTGAGGGCGGGTTCTAAAATCACGTAAATTTCGCCTGTGATTGTAATCTTTAATCGGTTTTTATCGTCATACACATCGATTTCGCGTTCGAACACTTTTGGGATTTCCTCTTGAAGCTTCCGCATATTTGAAATTCCTTGAATGGCGACAACTTGTCTATATAGCTTCTTCGCTACTTTGTCTGTGAGTCCCTTTACTCTTTCTAATGCTCGGTACCGATAAACCATTTTGTCAATCAAATCTGTAAGCCGGTTTTTCGTCCAGACAATTCTAAATGCCCGAATGGTTTGCATATAGCTTAATCCATTACTTTCTTTTTTCAAAGATTTTAGAATATTCCATGGACTTTCATAATCGATATGAACAAAACGAAAATCTTCGTAACCTAAATATTCGAGGATTAGCTTCTGCACAGGCCAATAATACCCAAATCGACAGTAAGCATTGCATCCACCCATTCCGAGTGTATTTGCTCCTCTATCAAGCATTTCAATAAACGTACCCAAAGTCAACTTAAATGGTGTGCACACAAATTCTGGACCATATCGTGCACCTAATTCAGTTGTTCTCTTTGATGGTTTAATTGGTACCTTATAGTTTACACCCAACTCTTTCATTAACGACTCAAAAACATAAGTTAAAGAACCGAAATGGGGGTAAGTCCAAATTTCACCTTCTCTCAATGTTGTTCCTCCTCTACTTGTTTCTTCCTGCTAACCATGTCCATGAACGCCTCTAATCGAGTTTTAAGACCCGTTTCACCAGTCAACTCATCAAATGTTAATTGAAGCACCGGTACCTCAGGTTTTCTCTTCGAGAATCGTGCAACTAGTTCTCCTGCAATGGAGTCAGGTCCACAACTAAATATAATAATATGAATAATACCATCTATTGACTTATCGTCAAGAAAGTGCATAACAGTGCCTAATAATTCTCTTTCGTAATCAAGATACATGTTATAGTCCAATGTTGCCATTTGTTCTTCCACTAATTCTCTTGGCATCTGTTCTGATGTGATTACGTTTGCTCCAGCCTCAATCAGTTGTTTTTTAATACTTAGAGAGGCATAGGGGTCATTTATCATGTAAGAATGTCCGATCAATGCGATTTTAAGTGGTTTTTGATTTCCAGTAACTTTTGGAGGATCATTAACAAAAATCTTGTCTTGTTTCCATTCCTCTACCTGTTCAAGTGAAAGCCATTTGTCGTGTTTCCAATCCCTATGAGCTTTAAAAGCACGACGACCTGCACGAATTATTTTAACTGGATTTTTCGTGAACATCCAACCTATTGAAAATATTATTTTAATTAATTGCCATTTACCATGCCCAAGCTTTGCTTGTGAATATACAGGCATTATCAACGAAGGTAAATCTTTATACATTGATCTTAAAGATTCTGCTAGACCGATGAATTTTGGACAGCTTACGTTTGTGGGATGTTCGGATTGAAATCTTGGAACAAATATGTAATCCACTTTGTCTTTTAGGCTCATCACATGACCATAGTATAACTTTGTACTATAACAGTCCTCATCAGGAGCTAAACTTATTGCTGTATTTTTTATGCCTTTATTCGTTTTAGGTGAGATAATGACCTCTGCACCCAATTCCTTGAAGAATGTGGTCCATAACTTGTAGAATTTATAATACAATAATGCGCGAGGAATTCCTACTTTTATCTTCCCCTCATGCTTGGGTGCAATCTTTGAAACAATTTTTGTATTAACAGATTGACGCTGGTGCTGAGCAATAGTCGTATCGGACGCAGTCATAACAGTGTTTTCTCCACTAAATGAAATTTCTGATTTTTATTAGGAATTATGTTGATCATATAAAAAACAATCTATGTAATTCCTATAAGTCTATAAAAACCAATCGAGCATTGTACTTAATTTTTTAGGTGTTGTCGATTACAGAATGCAACACGTAAAGATAACGAGGAAAAAATATAATTTTTAAAAATATGTAATGAGTTGGTGTAAATGACTTATTTTCTGTATTTTTTTATCAAATTCTGCCGAATCTTATGAATTGCTTTGGAAACATAGATCTTATAAGGATCGGGGGAATTTAATCTAGAAAATCTCTTTGATAAGAATTCTATATCTGCTTTCATATTCTCTCTTCCATCTTTCCAAGTTTGGTTCGGTATCATACGAATTCCATCTTTAATAAGTAACCTTAACATGGGTTCCATGCGGTAGGAACTAGAAGATTTCAATTCTAACCGTTCATCAGGAGAATATGGGTTATAAAACATCTGTGGAAGTTGAATTGCGCCATCATTGAGTTCAGAGTCGAGTTCTAGTATATCAAATTGCATCAATTCTTGAGTTCCTTCATTCTTATAACAACGGAAAAGCTCCTTATCCCCTGGGATGTTAGTTTTTGCGGGGTCTCCAGAGACTTTGATTCGGGGATCATTTTGGTGTTGAGCAAGTTTGTAAACTCCCCCTAATGCCGGATCATCGTAACATGTAACTAGTTTTGTGCCTATTCCCCATACATTCGCTTTTCCTTCTCTTTTCTTGAATTCCTGAATAAAGTACTCATCAACATCATTGGAAATAATAATCTTTGTATTCTGGAATCCAGCTTCATCCAACATTTTACGTGCTTCTTTGCTGAGAGATATCATATCTCCTGAATCTAATCGAATTCCTACTAAATCCTCCCCTTTTTCCCGTAGCTCTTTCCCAATCTTAATTGCATTAACTACTCCGGAATGAAGTGTATCATAGGTATCTACTAATAATATTGATGTTTTAGGGTAAATCTCACTGTATCGTTTGAATGCTTCGTATTCTGAGGGATATGACATTATCCAGCTATGTGCTTGGGTACCAGCTGCCTTCAGTCCTTCTCCAAGTAGTTTCGCCGCAAGAACGTTGGATGTTCCACTGCATCCACCAATCATACTAGCATAAGTTGCAATCAAACTACCATTACTCCCTTGAGCTCTACGTGCCCCAAACTCTAAAATTGGTTGTTTCTCGCTAGCGAGATACATTCGATTTGCTTTAGTGGCACACAACGTAGGAAAGTTTAAGCAATTAAGTAATATCGTCTCGATCAATTGGCATTGGATTAACGGACCACTTACTTCTATAATGGGTTCATTTGCAAACACCACGCGCCCTTCTGGGATTCCCTTAATCGTCAATTTATTCTGCATTGTATGTAAATAATCTAAAAATCCATTATCGAGAGATTCATATGTTTTAAGATAATCTATTTGCTCATTTGTAAACTGAAAATTCTCCAAAATATCCAATAACTGCTCTATACCTGCAAAAATTGCATATCCGCCATTAAATGGATTTTCTCGGAAAAAATAATCAAAAACTACTGGATCATCTGCAATTCCATCTAGAAAATACCCGTTGCACATTGAGAATTCATAATAATCCGTTAGAAGTAACAGATTTTTGTTATTTTCCCACATCGTCTACTCTATAATAAAGAGTGCTAAATTAAAAAAAGGCTTGGCGTATTCTTAGACTCATGATAGATATCAAGAGAAGATCCGTACTTATTGTTGTTGATATGCAAAATGATTTCTTGCCTGGAGGTGCTCTTCCTGTTGCTGAAGGGGATCAAATTATCGAGGGAATCAACAAATTAGCGCGAGAATTCTATAATAAAGATAGAATCGTAATTTTCTCCCAAGACTGGCATCCTAAAGGGCATGCGTCCTTTGCGAGTTCATATGAAGGAAAAAATCCTGGTGATCCAATAGATGGTGTACCAGGAATTGGACCTGTGGTGTGGCCAGACCATTGCGTACAAAATACACCAGGTGCAGAAATTAACGATAAAGTTGAACAAAAATACGGTTTAGCGATAATTCAGAAAGGTACAAATCCAAAAATTGACAGTTATTCTGCATTCTTTGAAAATGATAAGAAAACGAAAACAGGATTATCCGACTTGTTGAGAGATAAACGAGTCAAGTATGTGTATGTATGTGGTCTAGCATTGGATTACTGCTGTTTCTATACTGCTATGGATGCAAAAACCGAAGGATTCAATGTTTTCTTCATTAAAAACTTGACAAAAGGAATTGATATCCCTGAAAATAATATCCAGAATTCTCTTAATGCTATGAAATCAGCGAGTATCGAGATAATCGAATTCTAGTTATTTTTTCTTTTTTTTGCGAAGAGTTGGGATACTGAAAAATCATAGGCTAAATTCTTCCATAATTATTTAATAATGACTGAACTGGTATCAATTCAAGAACAACAACC
>JAEOTN010000009.1 GCA_016839865.1 Promethearchaeota archaeon
GAATTTTGTGTACGAGCAACATTTTCTAATCTTGATATAATTTCCTGAGATTCGTTGAATATGATGTCATTATTGGTCAATTTTAACTCTAAGATGTTAATCTCGCAGATATGCAACGTAGCTAGAATTTCCAATTCATTGTTAACATGCTCATCATTGATGATTTCAATAAAAACAGATTTTGCTTCTACAGTGTCTGCTAGTCTTTTCTTTGCCATGAGAATTAATGCATGAATGATTTTACATCTTAAAACAATGAGAAAGTTATCTGTTCGGTGACAAATTTTTTTGAGATAGGAGAAGTATTTTTCTTTATCTTCTGAATTTCCGCTCGAAATCGCCACAAGTACCATATAGAATAATGTATGCGAAAGGTTAACCTCATTTCCAATGCTCTCAATAATATTGAATGCCTTTTTCAGATTTGTTTGAGCCAATTGTAGATCATTTTTTTGATAGTAAACCACTCCAATATTCTCATATCGACTTGCAATACTATCAGCCTTTCCAATTTCCTCAAAAATCCGTAAACTCTTTTGATAATATTCTAAAGCTTGATCCAGATTGCCCTGTAATCGATATATCACTCCTATATTATTGAGTATAGAGGCAGCTGTTTGTTTTTTATTGTGTTCCTCAAAAATAGCTAAGGCATTTTGATAGTATTCAAGAGATTGGATTAAATCTCCTTTTTGTCGATAAATAAGCCCAATATTGTTTAATGATCCTGCGATTAATACTGGATCTTGCAGGCTTTGTCGAATTTCTAAGCATTCATGATACTGTTCCATAGCTTGATCCCATTCTCCCATTGCCCAATGTATGTTACCTTTAATATTCAGAATTGTTGAAGAAGTCGTTAAAAATTCTGATTTTTCTAAGTTTAAGGAGATTAATAAATCATTTACCAGTTCAATTGTTTCGAATGCTTTATCCATGTTTCCGATTTTAAATAAGTTAGTAGCATAAATCGTTAGGGCTTTTAATTCCATTTTTGTGCTTTCAATATTCATGTCAGATAGAACTTTTTCAATAATATTTAATGATAAACTATAGTTGCCTAGTAAGAGATTTAAATCAGATTTAAGAATTTCAACTGATATCAAACAAATATCCCTATCTGTTACATCAGTACATAAATCACTGCTTGTTTGGTACTTTTCTAACAAATTTAAAGCAGATCTAAAATCCTCTGCTTCCTTTAATTTTTGAATTTCCTGAAGTGCTTTTGAATTCAAAAATTCCATAAGCTTCAAGATTAATCGTTTCAAATCATTGAAAAGGTTTCGTAAATTACTCCTTCATTTGCGCGTCATGGCCGAATTAGAGAAATTTCTTCATAATTTTGTGTTTTCCCGATTTCAAGTTCTCCGTATAAACCATCAAATCCAATCGGAGAAAATCGAAAATTTCCAGATTTTATTTTAGTAATATTTTCAATAATCACATTAGATACATCGGAATCCCATAATTCTTGCAGGTTAGATTTGGTCCAAAGATTTACCTCTGTTTGAGTAATCTTGATAATTTCTGAATATAATTTAAGAACTTTCTTGGATACCAAGCTCTTCATACCTAACGAAAATGCAATAATCTCGATCAAAGGAACCATGGTCACAAATGGGCGTTTTGGTCCCTCTCCGATTTTTCTCGGTTCGCCTTGTTCATGTGCTATTTCGAAGGCACGTTGCAACACACCAACAGTTAGTTCTTTCCCGCATTGAGGGCATAGATCATGTAAAGGAACATATTTCGGTGAGAAACAGCAAAATTGATTATGGTGTATACTAGGCTGCTTTCTACCCGATCGATGTCCAGTTAAAAAGTACCTCCCTTCAGTAGGGTGAAATTCTGCGGTTTTGACGATTTTGTTTTTACGAATACTGTCGATGATTGATTTGTAATTAAGCTTAGAAATTTCTAGTGTGGTGAATTCTCTCCCAATCCTATTGAGAGCAGAAGAATGGGCATCTGCGTTGCTTATTAGAGTTCGATTATCCAATTCAGGAATTAATCCAAGAATATCTGGATCAGCACTCAGTCCCGTTTCAATTGCGTGAATTCGCTCTTCTACAGACCCAAAAAAATCGGATAAATAGTTGATTCTCTGACTTGATCCATAGACTCCCTCTGGAGTTAGAACATGAGCTGGAACCACTTCAATCATTGGATCAAGATCTAGAATTGCGTTTAATTTTGATTCAGTTTCTTCTAAAGTAGAACTAACGATAAACGGTCGAGCTATATTTGACCGAGCAACACCAAATTGATCTAGGAGTTCATTGAACTCATGAATGCGTGCTACATCTGGGAAAAAGAGTAAGACATGAGCCTTCTTTTTTTTCGTACTATTAGGTACTGGACCAGTAAATATCACCTCTGTTTGGAGAAGATATTTAGGATCTTTGTATTTATAATTACTTGGAATTATCTCATTTCTATCTGTAGTATGGTTTTCGTATGAATAAATTCCAGGTTCTGTTTCAATCAAATTATCCCTCAAAAACTGTAACCAAGGTTCATATTGACAATCTCCAGTACCAATTAAATCTACTCCTTTTAGTGGTGAGTACAATGAAGATTCGATAAACCTTTTCTTGATGCGTTTTTCTTTTTCTGACTGAGTTTTACCTCCACCTAGAGCTCCCCCTGCAAAAGCACTATGAGCATGCAAGTCAGTATTGATCTCCACAATCAGGCAATAAAAATGAAGTATTTGTATCCTAAGATTGCAGATTGATTTGTTTGATATTGATAAATCAAAATTAAAAATATGTTACATCGAAAAACCCTGAAAAAATAATATC
>JAEOTN010000538.1 GCA_016839865.1 Promethearchaeota archaeon
TCCATCATCATCTGGATCGCAGTTCAAGGGATAGGTTCCATAAGTATCTATTTCCTCACTGTCGAGAAGTCCATCATCATCGGTATCATTGCAAAACGGATTCGTCCATAAAGTAACATTATAAACTTCAGTTTTACCATATTCAAGCGTTGGAAGGGCTGTGACATTTGCAGAGGAAGCCGCGTCACTAGTTAAGTTAAATTTCAATGCAAAATTATCGGCTGTGTTATTATCGATATAAATAGTAGAAAAATTGTATGCATACACCTCATCTCCATGTGTTGTATTGAAGAGGAAATAGCAATCTGGTGAAATAGTATTAAAATTGGAAATCTCCTCAGCATATCCATACCCAATCATTCCTGTATAATTTTCCTTAATCACCGATTTTTGTCATGAGTTTATATCTGGTAAAAAACCCCTGATCAAGCAATCCAGTCATAACTACATTTTTTGTTGTCCCACCAGGGCACAACATACGACTTATTGAATACCTCATGTGACTTGAAAATAGGGGTAGTTTTCTTTTTCTTCATCTTTATTTTCACATCATTTCCATCCACCTTTCCCTTACATGCACAATTAATAAAATCAGAAAAAATTGTTTTTGGAGTACAGTCCTCGAAGCGCTTTAGATCCTGTGCTAATAACCGATAAAGAGTGTCCGCAATAACCGTCATCGCGACATCAAAATATATTCGTATCATAAATGGGCTACTTAAAGAGTTAAGGTTGAAGAAGTCAACAATTTCAGAAACTTTATTCTCGATTAACCACCTATTCGCATAGTGCAACCCTAAAGTTTCAATACCGATCTCATAATTGTTCGTGATGAGAAATGTGGGTTGTTCTCGACCGTGGTCTTTAAAGGTTAACTGCCGAACTTTGAGGTTTGTACGTGGTAGAGTTATCATTTTCTCATGGATCTTGAACCTGTTATGTTTCCTTTTCTTCTTTTTCAGATTTACTGCTTCCCACAAATCATTTGGAATATTATTTGACCATTCAATCAGCTTTTCCCCACGTCGTCTCAAGGTGATGAACTTTATATTCTGTCTATCGAGCTCTTCCAATTTCGCATATGTCGTAACTTTCGAATCAAATACAAGAGTTTGATCAATTATTCCTTTGACGCGAAGCCAATAATCCACGAAATTCATGATCTCATCGGCAGAATCTTCTCTCATAATATTCGTATTCTCATAAATAAGCATCTTTGACTCGCCATCCTGGGCTAAAAAAGTCGAAGCACTCTTCATAGATTGGTGCCTTGAACCAACCCAGTTATTTTCCATTATTGATTTCTCTCCGTAATGTGGAATGGAATGAAAATCAAGATTTATCGTTTCACCTTGATAGAATTGATTAAAATTTAAATTCATGTGTAATATGAAATTCTCAAGGAATATCCGAGTTGATTCTTGATCTATACGATAGGAATATGTTGATGTAGCATGCGATTTGGGTGGTACATTTAACCCTGCAAAAAAACCAAATCCCGTATCTAAACTGTATTCATCTATTCTCGATAATCGCTCGTGTCCTATTAGTTTCAGTGCCAAGATGGAAAAAATCGAATTGATCTTTGATAATTTTGAAGTCTCTGGGAATGATGAATTCAAAATCTGATCATACAATTTTGTCCTTAAAATATAGGGAATGAAATAAAATATCCCTCCCACCTGGCAATCGAACCGATGCTGTATGAGATCATCAAAATCAAGTTTGGTTGCCATTGGAGGAATGAGCATTCTCTTTTTGGTTAATCCGAGTTCTACCCTTGTCCTCCGGGGTAACTTTGAAAATCCTTCTTCTCTCAGAACAGTGTTAATTGCACCCAGACTCCAAGAAAAACTTTCCTTTGCAAGCATATCTTCAATTTCATATATGGAATGGTTTCGTTTTCTCAAACTGATTATTTTTTCCCTAATAGGATCGCTCATTTGCTTCCTTTTAGGTCCTTTCTTCACAGGTGGAAAGAAGATTATTTTGCCACTTTTAAAATCTCTTACAAGGGATTGAAAGGATGAAAGCGTATACCCATATTTCGCTGCAGCATCGTTTTGGGTAAAATCGTTGAGATAGTAGTCTCTCAAAGCGTCGTATTGCCTTTGTCGGGCAGTTCTGGGATTCTTGAAAAAATCCGCCGAATTAAAGTCTATCATCGGGGCATTATTATTGTATATATAATATAAAAACCTTTTTGTTAAAACAAGCACCCTGTTTGGAAAGATGCTATAAACAGGGAGTATTTTAGGAGAGAAATAGAATTCATGACTTGTTTAACTACGAAAACATGCTCAAATTATATCTGAAAATATTGCCTTACTCCTCTGTGTACAATTTGTGGTTGGAATGGGCTTTTTTCAGATTTCTACTACTAATTTAGAGGGAAAAAGTAGGGTGAAATTAAAGGACTTAAAAGCCTCACAAAAATCGGTGTTAAAGAAAGATCCACGAAAACATCATGCCCTCCACCGAACGGACTATCACAATGAGAATGTTGCACTTGCAGTTTGGAAGAAACAAGATAAGAGAGCCCCGAAGAAGGCAGGGGGGAAGGGAAA
>JAEOTN010000539.1 GCA_016839865.1 Promethearchaeota archaeon
AATACTTGGGAGTGACACTCCTATTTACTGGAGTGATGGGTTTAGTGCAAGCATTGATTATTGTACCATTTGCGCAATATGGAGTTGATGTAGGGTCATTATATGCTATAATTATGGTACCTATCATATGCACCTTTCTTTTAACATACAGCGCACAGATTCTTTATGAATCATATGCTCAAGTTCCAAAAAAACGACCTCCCCGTGTGAAGAAATGGCAAGATAAGATTCGAAAATTTCTCCGAAGAGAATTAATACGTCCTTCATTTATCGTGATAGTTTGTTTTATTCTATTATTTTTCATATTTTATGGAATTTTCAGTGGGCTGAAATCAGTAAATAGTTTCTTAATTGCAGAGAACGTTGGAGCTATTGGTGCATTGATTTTTGCAACAGTATTAGAAAGGCGAATTGTACCTCCAGAATATAATAAATAACTCTTCATTTTTCTTTTAATCTTGAGGGATAAATAATGAGTGAAATTGTACCAAAGCAAATAGGATTTATATTTGATCTCGATGGCACACTGCTGGATTCTACAAATCTAATCTCCCAAATTCCCGAGAAACTCGCTCAAAAATACAATGTCTCATTGGATGAAAAATCTGCAATAGAAATCGAGGAAAAAATAGTAAGTACATTAAAAGGAAAAAGTTCAAAATTTCTTGTATTAGGTCTAATTTTTTTTGTTGCAAAGAAATATGGAGTTCCTTGGTATCTACGAATTCAATATGCGATTGATGCAGGAAAGATCTATAAAACCCTAATAAGGACTGTAGCTATCATATCAGGAGTTAGAGAAACCTTAGATTTTTTAATCCAAAAGCGTATTAGAATTGCGATAAATACTACAGCAAGTAAAAAAGAAGTATTAGACCGTTTTGAGAAACGCATGGAATTATTAGAGCTATTTGAGGATTTTGTTATCACACGCTCAGATGTTGAGAGATTAAAACCACATCCAGAGAGTATTAACATTCTTAGTAATCAGATGGACATTCCAATTCCAAATTTGGTAATGGTTGGTGATATGGATTCGGATATACAGGCTGGTCAAAATGCAGGTTGTACTACAATCGGGGTTTTATCTGGTTATGCTACCAAAGAAATGATGGAAAAGTACAATCCTGATTTCATTATTGATAGTGTAAAAGACCTACCATTGATTTTTTCCTCGTTGGTAAAAAAAATCCATTCTCAATAGAATTGCAATCCTAAAGTTTATGTCAAACTAAGGATATTAGATTTCTTGTTGTTAGAATTTTTAGGAGTTGGGAAGAAATTCCAGTTGTTACTATTAAAATCGATGAGGCAATGTTCAAAACTCTTAAACTAAAATTTCCCTATCATGGTGATATATCAAGGGTTATTCGTAATGCAATCCGTGCAATCAATAAGGGAATTGAATTCTCATCAGAAGGAAACTTATCGAAATTGAATGATGAACCTGCAGTATGCTTGTCAGCAGTTAACTTTGGTACCATGGTTGAAAATATCAAAGATGAAAATACTTTGAAGAAAATTGCAATAATGAATGCCGATCAAGTTAACGAAGAATTCTATAAAAAAGGAATTCATTCAAAAAATGCGATAAAAACTGTATTTGAGCTTTTAGAATTAGCCAATATCTTACAATACAAAATCGTGGAACAAGAACATCAGTCTAATGCAGTAATTGTATATATTGAAGAAATTGTGTTTTCAGCTCGTGCTATTCAACACTATTTTTATGAATATATTCGTTATTTTTGTAAAGCTAACAGGCTAAATCTTGAAATCAGCGAATCTGAAAGTGGATTACCGATATTTCGAGTTAGTACAAATGATGGGAGTGTGTTTATATAATGGTAACCACCTCTTCACAATCACATTTAGGAAAAATCCTAGTTATTGACGACGAAATTAGTATTCGGAAAACCATCGGCACTATGTTGACAAAACAAAATTACTATGTAGAAACAGCTGAAAGTTTCCAGGCAATTAAAGACAGACTGTTTATTGCTGATTATGATGCTTTGATATTGGATATCGTCCTCCCTGATGTGGATGGGATCACCATTTTGCATGAAATCAATAAGGCAAATCTGAATTTACCTACAATAATGTTAACTGGTGCACCCAGTCTAGAAACAGCAAAAATGTCTGTGAAATATGGTGCATTTGACTATCTAATCAAACCAGTAAAAAAAGAAGTACTTCTTAATGAATTGAGGAATGCTATCCAAAAGAAACGACTAGTGGATACAAAGAAAGCCTTGTTAAATGAACTTCATTTGAAAAATGAAGAACTCGAACTACAAGTGGAGCGGCGTACTCAAGAACTAAAACTTTCTGAGATTAGATACCGAACTGTTATTGAATCTGTCAATGATATGATTATCATAACCGATCCTACTGGAAAAATCAAATTTTCGAACGGTACTTTCATGGATGAAGTTTCGAAACTATATAATCATGATATTCCGTTTAAAGATGTGAAAGATAGATACATTGGGGATTATTTCAAGATACAAAATGACATGACTATGGATAACATTTTTGGTCGAATTTCTGAGGGAGGAGAAGTAAATTCCCTTCCGATTTCATTAATTCACTCCGAATCAGAAACAACCAAACTATATCTATTCATGCGTGGTATTTTCAATGAAGATCTCATTTTGCAGGAGATTGTATTCATAATCAGTAAGTCCTCCTTGTGAAATCAAGAAAATATCTAATAGGTATTAGAAAGATTCCAAAAACACAAACTAATATCAATTTTTACTAGTATTCACTTGAGCGATATGACTTCTGGGGAACAAGTAATATTTCTAATAGCGTACAAAGATGTAAAACTTGGACCAATTCTTCTAGGACAAAAATATCTTAGAAATCCCGGGATGCCTCATTTTTCAGAATCTGTATTGAAAAATATTACTATCGATTCATTGTTAACCCGATCAAATCCACTTATTCTTTATATAAAAGATGAGAATCAAATTCCATATTTAATCCAAGTGAAGAAATTTTCTGATTCCACTCTCTCTTCTAAATCCTTGTTTACTTCGTCAATTGCAATTATCTTCATCATTCCAAAAGAAAATCAACACAAATTTCCAATTCCTATACGAAAGGAATTCGTACGACGAATCTACAATGAGTGTAAATGCACAGAAAGTGCTGAGTATTTTGTGTTTAATTTCAATTTACGATTGGGAGAATATATAGATACGGTTAAAACCCAGAATCCTACAAATGCATTAAATTCTCCCGCATAATTGGGAAAAAAATCCCATATTTTGAAGCTAATTAAGAGAGTTAGGAGAAGATTTTTTAATACAAAGTTTGTAAAGTGATACTATCGTTTTCTCAGCACGTCAAGGTGCACAAATACAAATGCAAATCAAAGTTGACATTGTTCCCGAAAATGAGTGTAAACAGAAACCAGAAGATGAATCCGCTCTTAAATTCGGTGAAATATTTACTGACCATTATTTCTCCATGAAATGGAATGAAACTGATGGTTGGCATGATGCACACATAAAAAAGTATGAACCATTCTTAATATCTCCTGCGGCAATTGTTCTTCATTATGCAAATGAAATTTTTGAAGGATTAAAAGCCTATAGAACCCCTAAAGGAGATATTCAGTTATTTAGACCGCGAAAAAACTTCGAGCGTTTGAATAGAAGTGCAGATCGGATGGTTCTTCCTCAAATAGACATTGACTTCGTTATTAAGGCATTGAAAAAGCTATTAGCTTTAGATAAGGATTGGGTACCCTCAACTCCTGGTACGTCTTTATACATTCGTCCTGCGATGATCGGAATCGATCCATGCATAGGAGTACGTCCTCCCAGCGAAGTCCTTTTTTACATCATAATAGGTCCAGTTGGTCCTTACTTTCCAGAAGGATTTAAACCTGTTAACATCCTTGTAGAAACTACGTATGTAAGAGCAGCGGGTAAAGGAGGCACAGGGGATGCAAAATGTGGCGGAAATTATGCAGGGAGTTTAAAAGCGTCGACCTTAGCAAAGAAAAAAGGTTATGCTCAAGTCTTATGGTTGGATCAGGAGAAAAAATATGTCGAGGAAGTTGGAACTATGAACATGGTGTTTGTTTTCGAAGATGAAATCGTAACAGCACCATTAGATGGCAGTATCCTACCTGGAATCACAAGAGATTCTATCCTTTCTATATGTAAAAATTGGGGTTATAAAGTAACCGAAAGAAAACTATCAATACAGGAAGTCGTTGATGGGATAAAAACTGGCAAATTAAAAGAGGCATTTGGTTGTGGTACAGCAGCAATTATTACCCCAACTGGAAAACTCAATTATAAGAATGAAGATCATATAATCAACAATGGTGAAATTGGAGATCTAACTCAGAAATTATATGATTATTTAATTGGTATTCAGTATGGTTTATTACCTGATGAATATGAATGGACTGAACTGATTTAGGTCTTATTCTGAACTTTTTCTTTTATTTCTGTCACAATTTTCCGAATTTCTTTTTTATCAACTTCAATTGTGAAATCAGCAAAATGATTGTATAATATTTCTCTAGAATGAAATAAATCCTCAAATTCCGATAAATTATCAGGAGAGAACAATGGTCGTGTATCGGATGTCTTAATTCTTTGTACTACTGTGTCGAAACTACATTTTAAGAAAATTATTATCCCATTTTCTGATAAGAATTCCATGTTTTCTTGTGCTAAAACAATTCCTCCTCCTGTTGCCATGACTAAATTTGATCGTCCACTCATTTCTCGGGCTAAATCATCCTCCTTAAGACGGAAAAATGATTCTCCTTTGGTCCCAAAAATTTCTGAAATGGTCATGTTCGTATTATGTTGGATTATATCGTCAAAGTCAGTAAAAGTCTTATCTAATTCATATGCTAATTGTTTTGCTATAGTAGTTTTCCCAGATCCCATGAATCCGATGAGGATAATATTTGATTTCATTTCCCTTTCCTGAGTTTAGCATACTTGTTTTTTTTTATGATCAAATAATCACGTATACCTTGAGGAACATCAAGCTTGAGCAAACTGGATGTGATATTATAAGCGTCCCTATAATTACCCCGTTTTGCCAAAGAATTCATCTGCATCACCCTTGATGCGACATCTTTATTCGCGTCAAAATAGTCTCTAACTTCTTTCTCACGCTTTTCTTTTACTAGGATTAATTTCTTACCTGAAAAAGGAATAATCTGCTCAGATTTCTTCTTTATCATCCGACCAACAATACGGATACCTTGACCTATTATAAGAACTCCAAAAGATATTCCAAACTGCCACCATTTGAAATTAGAAGATAAAATGATTACCATGGAAATTATTGAAATACCAGCTAATCCGGTAAGTATCCAACCAAGATATACCAGAAATTTACCCCAAGCAAGTAGTTTTGATCTTTGATCTTGAGTATTCAAACCATATTCTGATAATGAATTTTCATGAGAATTATTTTTTGTATTCATGGTTCTTGGTGTAAATTATTAACCCCTAATATTATACCTTATAGTTATGGAAGATTGCTCCTTTTATTTAATTGGGGATCCTGTGGAACACTCAATTTCACCCTTTATACATAATGCTGCTTTTAAAAATCAAAATCTTCCATATAAATACAAGAAACTACAAGTACCGATTAGAAATCTACCGGATGTTCTCAGAACATTCACAGAATCAAAAACCTTAGGATTCAACGTAACAATTCCATTAAAAACTATAATATTCAACCATTTAGATGAAATTTCATCAATAGGTAAGTATATCGGCGCAATAAATACTGTAAAGATAGAAAACGGTAGATTTCTAGGCACAAATACTGATCTTGAGGGAATTCATTTAGCTATAACAAAATCTGGATTTAAACCAGAGGAATATAATGAGATTCTCATGATCGGTGCAGGAGGAGCAGCACGAGCTGTAGCATATCACTTCTCTCAATATGATATTAAAATAAGAATTGTAAACCGGACTATTAGCACAAGCCAAAAATTGCTTCATGATATAAAGAATCTGCCCTCAACAATTGCTCAAATCGAAGTTCCATCTCAAAATGATGCATCCTCATATCACAATGCTGATTTAATAATTAACACAACACCCGTTGGGATGTGGCCAAATATTCACGAAGATCCTTTATCTGGTTATACACCTCATTCGAATCAATGGGTTTTTGATCTTGTTTATAATCCCATTGAAACATCATTGATAAAAAAATCCAAGGAAAATGGATGTGAGATAATAACTGGTCTTGATATGCTTATCTATCAAGCTGCATCAGCCTTTAAATACTGGACTGGGATATATCCCGATGTTAAAATAATGCAAAAAGCAGCAATTGAAGCTTTAAACCTTATTTCTTCAAAATGATCGTGATTTCATCACCATCGAGCATTTCATGGTCTTTACGAATAAATCTTTGACCCGGATGTTTAGCACTCGGTCCCCATATCAATGCATATTTGTACAAGCGAACAAAATCCTTATGAATTTTTTTACATACATCTTCAATTGTGCTATGGCGTTTCAAAATCATAGGATCATCATAATCCGCTTCTTTATTGGGAGCTTTGTTAAATATTCGGATTAGCTGTAATTTTTCGAAAATTTTTGCTTGTAATTCTTCTATATTTTGTTTTTCTAATGCGGAAACTGTAACATAGTCTGTATTGGGTAATAATTTTGGTAATTTCTTCAGCTCATCCTTACTAGCAAGATCGACTTTGTTTACTATAACAAATTCTCGAATATAATTACGATTTCCTTGAATTCCATCAATGAATTCATCAGGACTCAAGTCTTCATATAAGAAAACACTTGCATTACGTTTTTTATAAGCATTCATGATGGTTTTAACGAGATCCTCATTCAAAATAGATTGTTTTACCTGAGATGTGATCCCAACTCCACCTTTCTGTCTTCCACGGATCTCCATTCGAGGAGGTTTCCCATTCAAACGGATTCCTACATTATAAAGTTCCTGTCGGATGTCATCTAGATCAGTTGTATTTAACTTACCATCCTCTTGAAAACAAATAATAATTAAGATTAAATCTGCGGTTCGAACAGCTCCGAGAATTTCTTTTCCTCTCCCTTTCCCTTGAGCTGCACCTAAAATAATTCCTGGTAAGTCTATTAACTGTATACTTGCGCCTTTTATTTCCATCATTCCAGGAATCGCTCGTAAAGTAGTGAAATCATATGAAGCAACTTTTGAATCCGTTCGTCCCCCAGTCAGCTCATTCAGAAGAGACGATTTTCCGACACTTGGAAAGCCGATAAATGCAACTTGAGCATCTCCCGCTTTCTTAATCCCGAATCCTGAACCCCCACCCTTCTTGGAACTGGTGATCTCAACCAACTGTGTACGGAGTTTCGATAATTGAGATTTGATCTCACATATCGACTTCATCGTATGTTTATTTGGGGTTGTTTTTGCTAGACGTTCCTCAAGGTCAGCGATTTTCTCTTCTACTTTAGACATTTTTGAGTCTTTTTGGTCTTTTTTTTATCAATCAATACGTGTAATTAATCAGAAAAAATAATGTTTTCGGTTCCTAGATTAAGATATTGGTGGTTTATTGACATAATTCTGGATTTCAGAGATGTGTAACTGTCCGGGTGCTGTAGGTTTACTTATATGACCATAGGTGAAAACACATCCATTTCGTATTGATTGGATTCTTGTGAGTTTTCCAAGTTCTCCCATACCAAAACAGATTAAATTAACTCCTTGAGCATATTTTGAATAAAAATGATGTAAAGTGGTGTTATCTTCTTTATTTTTGACCATAAATACCATTTTTAATATATTTTTTTCATTCCATGAAAATTTCGGGAGGAGTTGGATAAAATATTCACATAAATCTGAGATCGTATCAATTTGGGGGGTGCTATCCCAATCATGATAGGAATATATAATGGGGACTTGTTCTTGAGTCGCTATTTCTGCTAATATAGCTAAAACAGATTGTTTAATATTACTATCTAAATCTATATAATGAGGTTTATGTTTAATCAGTCTTTGAACGATGGAAAAATAATTTTCTTCAAGATCATCGTAAAAATAAGTAAATACCATCTGCAAATTATGGGATTCTATTAAATTTTTTATCCTGTCAATAAGATTATCAGTAATTGCTCCGGAATAGTAATCAAATCTGACTTCAACTGATGTGATCCTATGATATTCTGATGTTAGTTCCTCTAAATTATCTTCAAATTGTTTTTCAGAGATAAATGGAATTGAAGTTATGACTTTTTTCAGTAATTCCATGGTATTCCTCTATGTATTATATGAATAATTAATTTGCTTTTCGAGTGTTTTCATACTCTAAAAACAATCTAGCAAATAATTCTGGAACTATTTTCATCCTTTCAGGAGTTTCTACATATGCTATTCGCATTTGCGTTTTCCCCGGGTTTTCTTTTCCCTTATCTGGACTGTAAAATCCTTTCATTGGTGCTACTAGCAGTGTGAAGTCCTTATCGTCCAGTTGAATTTTACCTTTCTTGGTACAGTACATAACGAAATCAGTTGTGTCGAATCCTGGTTTTGCGATATTACGAACATCTATTACAGAATAAATAGATGCATCTGGGCTAGAAATAATCACTCCTGGTAGCAATTCATGAAATCCTGTGTACAAATTCTTCCCAATTTCTTTGTAATATTCTCTTTGTGAAGAAAACCATTTTTGAAGGTTTTCATGTGATTCGTGCGCAAGACCCCCGAATACGTATTGGGCTAAAGCTGGAGGGCATAAATTTGCAGTGGCTTCAAATACAGCTTTTTGATGGAAATCGTAATTATCTGTGACAAGTGCTCCTATTCGAAGCCCACAGGCATTCCATACTTTTGAAGTAGTTTCTATACTAATTCTTCGTCCTTCAATTCCAGGAACTTCAACATCCGTTAAACCCCAAATGCTGGAGACTTCATCTTCTGTATAATACAATTCTCTATATGCTTCATCCGAAACCATCCATAAATTGTACTTCACACACAGTTCTGCTAGCCTTTTCATCGTTTCGGGATCATAATAATGACCTGCAGGATTATCGTAAGGTATGACAATAAGTGCACCTGGTTTATGGAGTTCCATCATTTTTTCAATTACTTTAAAATTAGGGAGAGAAAATTTGCCATTCTCTTGAAGTGTACGAGTTATCTTGATCGTCCGTCTTCCTGTGCGTTTTGCCATAGATAAATAGTTCGTATAAACGGGTTCTATAACCATAAGTGGCTTTTCATTTGAACCAGCGGCTCCGCAGCAACCGAGTACAATAAGTTCCATGGCAGCACTACCTCCATCGGTAATCATTGAGTGAAGCTTACTAGTTTCAAATCCTGAAGCTGCAATAACATTCAAGAAAGCTTTATTGGTTTCTTCCATACCTGCAGTCGGTGTATATCTAACTACTCCATTATCAAATGGGTTGTCTTTATTTGACAACATTTTCACTCGTTCTTGCATTAAGGGATGCATAGGAAGACTTACATTACCGATAGCAACATTAATTGCGTCAATTTTATCTACGCGGTTTTGAAATTCAATTTGAGCGGAACGAATATCAGAAGGAAGTCGTTTTTGAAAATGATCAGAGAGAATTGGATCCATGGTCAACTATAACATCTTGAGCGTTAAAAAAATAATGAGTTAGAAAAAAATAAAATGTTGACAGATAGATTTCATCTTTTATGTTATGATTGGAATTGACGGATTTTTTTCATTTTTCGGGATGCAAAAATCAAGATAATTATTGTAATCCCGATAAACCCAATCAATCCATAAACGGGATACCCTGGGAGTACTTTTTTACAATCCCCCGGATATGTCTTAATGTACCAACCATCATCAATAGTTTGCAAAGTATCAGTAGTTCCCCCCAATGTTATATTGCATTCTAAATAGATGGATGTTTTCCAACAATCAGATGTGTTAAATGCATTTGCATAGCCGAAAGGTGCTAAAGTTTCGACACAATTATCAATAACTATAAGTTTGGATGTATTACAGAAGAATTGTGCATCAAGAATATCTCCTTCTTTAAGCAATTCTTTTGTCTGTTCCCTCAACACCGTTATATTAGATACATTGTATGATGCTTTTAGACTTTGATTGAGAAATAAACTCATAATCCCTTCCGAATCGTTATGGGCTTCTTGTGAACCACTCACACGATATTCCAAAGAGATATTGTACTCTTGTAGAGTGCTATTTGGCGTTGATCCAGTAACATTAAGGAAGAGTTCCCAAGTAGGATATCCTTCATCACTTGGCTTTTGATACACATGATAGGACACAATTTCTTCACTATAATAAATCTCATTTGTACTTGCACTAATGGGTTGGAGAAACACTTGAACTAAAACAATATATATGAGAAGTGAAATTGATACAAACAACTTTTTCCCAATTAGTATTTTTTTCATTTTTCCTCCTCCAAGAAAGTAAAGATCTATTATGAATTTAATATCTTCGGGGGTAGGGGAAAATAATGATAAGGAAATGTTTGGTATTAACTTACAAAAATAAAAAAAAGTGAATTACATCTCTAAAATGAATTTCAAGTCTTCTGGGGTAGCTTTCAATGTATTCCATTCATCCCCATTCTTCATTGTCAACTTGTCATTAACCCTTATTCCGCTATCCTTGAAGATTTTTATAGCAGGGAATGATTGTTCTTCGTAGGTATCAATACGACTATTCATTGTTATTTCGTTATCGTCTGCGCGATGTTCAAGAGGTGTAGCTTCACAATCATCGCATTTTCCTTCAATTTTAGGCTTCAAATCAGCGTTAAAGACATTATATATTCTTCCACAATTCGGACACGACCATCTCCCTACGACTCGATTAATTAGTTCCTGTCGTGGGATATCCAAAACAACCACGATATCAGGAGGAGAAAATTCCAATAATAGGTTAGTTTGGTTAACTGTTCGTGGAAAACCATCCAATAAATAACCCCCTTTTTCCGAATTCAGTCGATCCACAACCATATCAATAACTAACTTATCTGGGACTAATTTACCAGCTTCCATAAATTCCTTCGCTTCAAGACCTAATGGGGTTTCTCGTTTCTTATTATCACGCAAAATATCTCCGGTAGAAATATGGGGGATATCCGGGAAAAATTTTCTTATTCGTTTAGCTAAAGTGCCTTTACCCGAGGCTGGAGCACCAAAAAGTACGATTTTTTTCATTATACTATCTCATTATAATTAATTTACAAAAATTATGTAGAAGCAAGTTTCATTGTTTTTAGAATTTTCTTCGATGGAAACCAAGCTTTTAATACGAAAAGAATGGTTTTTCCAATATGGCTGAGGAAACAAAAAAGACCAAGGCAAAATTGCAATTTCCAATTTATATCGGACTTTGGATTCCGTATTATATACTTAGTATCACTCCATCTATTATTTTAACTTCGTTGTATTGTTATTATTTGCTTTTTCCGTTGCTTTCTTCACCAATTGAATCTACTTTAAGCACTTTACTCGTCTTTTTTTCTTGTCCCTTGATACTACTTACATTATATATATTCAAACTATTTTGCTCTGCTTCAATGGCGAAATTCTACTATTGGATATTTAACAAGGTTCGTCCTCGAAAAGAAATGATTAATGCTCTCCCGCGTGGAGAGACTGCGAAGGATGTGCAAATGTATTGGACAAGAAACTTTTTCCTTAGAATGATCAAGTGGGAATTCACTAAATGCCCTTTTCCCTGGTTAGTGAATTGGATGTTTAATTATGTGGGTTCGTCAAAAATAGGAAAAAATACGGTGATTGATAAGGGGGGGTATATCTGTCAAGAATATCTGGAATTGGGAGAAAATTGTTATACAGGTCCAATGAGTGGTCAAAGCTCGCATGTCAATGAAGGGATCTATGGTGGATTCACTCTTAAGAAAATAATCATGGGGGATAACTCTGTGTTATGTACTCGTTGTATGTTGGCACCAGGAGTAGAAGTTGGAGATAATACTCAGATCCTAACAATGAGTGGGGTTACTAAATTCTCGAAATTGAAGCAAAATTCGAATTATTATGGATTACCAGTAGGTCGAATTTCAGATAAACGATTTAATAAGTATATCCAGGTACCTGAAGAGTTACAGAAAAAGAAGGAGGTCAAAAAATGAGTTCCATGCCAACAACTCTTCAAGGAGGACCTGTTACTACAAATGCATTAGTTAGAGGTTGGTATATTATAATCCATATTCTTCTAATCTGGCTATCAGCGCTTCCACCATTGTTTCTCATATGGGTTAGGATTACTTTTGTGCAATCCTATAATTGGGTGTTTTTCGTAACTTTACCTATCTTTGTAGTTATGTGGTATTTTGTATGGCTGTTTAGTGCAATTTTCTTTAGTAAAATTTTTCTGATTATTGTGAACTTGATTCACAAACCAAAAGAAGGATATTTTCCAAGAGACCGCAAAAATAAAGATTATCGATTTTGGTCACTTCGTGCTACTATCAAGAAATTTGCATTCTTTATTTGCCATAATTTTCCATTACCATGGTTAGATATTATTGCATTCAAATGGTTTGGAGTAAAAGTGACAATGAGCACATCCCTATTTGATGCCTGGGTGGATTCTGAATTCATTGAGATTGGAAAACATACCATGATAGGTCAAGGAAGTGTTTTAATGAGCTCTATGGTCACTCGAGATTGGTTAATCTTGCGAAAAATTAAAATCGGTGATCATTGCATTATTGGAGGATATTCAGTAGTCGCTCCAGGAACCACAATTGAGGATAATGTGGTGCTTGCTGTCCATAGTTCATCTTCTGTGGGGCAGACACTAGAATCTGACTGGGTATACATTGGACAACCTGCAAAACAATATAAAAAAAATGAATTTATGTCAATCGAAGAAAGTGATGAGTGGCTACGTAAAAAGAAATTAAAATATGAAAACGCACAAACTTCTACTGAAAAATCCAAGGCAACGAAAGAATAAAGATATGAATGATAAATTTGCTATTTAGCATATAGGAAGATTCCCATGTCTATGACCCAAAAAATTCTTGGTTCCCATATCTTGGTGGATGATAAAGAGAGTCCAAGAATTCCTGAGATTGGAGAAATTATTGAAGTCGATGTAGATGTTATCATGGTTCATGAGCAATTAGGAGGTAGAATTGCTCCAGAATACAAAAAATTAGGCATTGACTATGTGAAAAATCCTGAGCGTGTTGTCTACATACTTGATCATTGGGTTCCGTCACCTTCCATTTCAGCAGCAAATATGCATAAACGTGCAAATGAGTTTGCTAAGAAGTATAAATTTGAACATGTTTTAGGAGAAAATAAGGGAATTTGCCACACAGTACTTCCTGAGCAAGGTTATATTAGTCCGGGAATGGTAGTAATTGGATCTGATAGCCACAGCACAACCTATGGTGCGTATAATTGTTTCTCTACGGGTGTAGGGGCTACTGATATATGTAATGTATTTACAACTGGAAATCTATGGTTTAAAGTTCCAGAACCAATCAATTTTATTATTACTGATACCAAATTCTCAAAAGGAGTATTTGCTAAAGATCTAGCCTTGAGTATATTAGAAAAATATGGAGTGGACAAATTAATCTACAAATCCATGGAATATAGCGGTCCGGGACTGTCAAATTTATCAATTCCCTCTAGATGTACACTAGCAAACATGAGTACAGAAATGGGAGCTAAAAATGCAGTCTTTGAATTTGATTCTATTACTGAACACTGGTTTTTGAATAATTCACAATATTCGTCAAAACATGGAGAACAATTCAATCCCGTATATTTTAATGAAGATCTCGAGTTCTCAATAGAACAAATTGATTTATCGGAAGTTCAACCTAAGATTGCGAAACCTTATAGTCCTGATAATGTAGTTGACCTAGTTGAATGTGAAGGGATTGAACTTGACCAAGGATTTATTGGTAGTTGCACAAATGGAAGTTTGGAAGACTTAAGAGTAGCTGCTTCAATACTCCGGGGACAACATATTCATCCACAAACTCGTTGTATCATAATTCCTGCATCTACGCAAATCTATTTGCAATCGTTAAAAGAAGGATTAATCGAAATTTTCATAAAAGCAGGATGCGTTGTCGGTCCTTCAACTTGTGGTCCATGTTTTGGTGGACATATGGGAGTTTTAGGAGATGGAGAAGTCAGTATTAGCTCTACTAATCGTAATTACAGAGGTAGGATGGGGAGTTATGATTCACAAGTATATCTTGCATCACCAGCCACTGTTGCTGCTTCAGTTATTAGAGGTAAAATCACATCTCCCATAGAATTTATGGAGGGTGACTAAATGAAATTGGTAGAAGGAAAAGTCTGGACATTCGGAGATTTAGTGGATACTGATCTAATTATTCCGCATGCATACCTAACTACTGCAAATCCTGAAGAACTTGTTAAACATGCCTTTGAAAGTATATATGAGAATTTTTACAAAAAAGTAAAAAAAGGAGATATTATTGTTGCAGGACGGAATTTTGGAACCGGATCTTCACGGGAAGAAGCTGTGTATGTAATAAAGCAAATGGGTATCAAAATTGTGATTGCAGACTCTATCGCTCGAATTTTTTATAGGAACCTAATTAATTTGGGGGTATATGCAATACAACTCCCTGGAATATCCAAGCACATAAAAAATGGAGAAATTGTAACTGTAAATTTTGAAAAAGGAGTTATTACAAACACATCTAGTTCTCAATCCTTTAATTTTCAACCTTTTCCAGATTATATTTCAAACATAATTAACTTCGGTGGTACTATTAACTATTTGAAAGCAAGATTAAGGAAACATTAACTTGTATATAAAAATCTCGAGATCTTCCACTCGTTTTTTTGAACGTAGTAAAAAGTCATTTTCTCCATAACGTGAAAACCAATTTTTAAAACGTTGTTCAATAGATACTTTCTTCACTCCAATGAAATATTTATCAGACAAACATACAATTTTTTCTTCGATAGACGCTGGTAAATAATCTTTAGGAGGTAAACCAAAAGTTTCCGCTTCTTCTTCAGAAATGCCACCTAAAATATGTGTTTCAGCTATCCGTGCGAGTTGTTCGCTGAACTTTAGATCTTCTCGTATAATTTGACCCCCAATTACTGCATGGTCATAATCATGAGTCTTAATCCGACCTATATCATGTAAGATTGAACCAATTCGTACTAATTTTAGATTGATAGGTACAATGCTAATTTGAGTAGCGAGTTTAATTGCTTGTCTGGATACTGCTAGCACATGATTAATTATATTTTTCGACAGATTCATCTCTTGTAATATCTTAATTGCTTCGGTTTTAGATGGGATATATCCTATAACTGGGGTTTCATTAATATCATCATCTTCGAAGTAGTGCATTTGATCGTCTCCTGTATCCTAAACGATATTTTTGAATATTAATCTAAAATCTTTTGTTTATTTGTTTAATCTCCCGAAAAAGCATATCATAGATAGAAACCAATTGATATTCATATTTATGACGTGGTTAGTCCCAATCAAATATAATCTGTAATTTGAGTCTGAATATGTGTTTTATCTTGTTCTAAATTGGAAAATCTCACTCCAATTAAACGAACTTTTGATTTCTCTGTGTAAAAACTTTCGTACATTTCTAGTAATACTTTGTAAGCTCTATCTTTGTCACACAATGCGGTTGTCATAGTTTTCGATCGTGTATAGGTTATAAATCCCCTTAAGCGTATTTTCATTGTAATAGTTGAATATCGAAATTTCTGTTCTACTAATATATCATGAATCCGGGAGTTAAGTTCACTTAATTTTTCTATGATTTTATGAGAATCTGCTTCATCCTCCATGAATGTTCGTTCTTTTCCAATACTTTTTCGATTATAATGTTGTTTCACTGGTCGTGAGTCCAATCCCATTACAAAATTCCAAATCCACACACCATGATCCCCAAAATTTTGAACAAGCTTGCTTAAACCCGCTGAATAAAGATCCTTGATAGTAAAAATACCTTTATTATAAAATGTGTATTTTGATTTTTTACCAATTCCTGGTATTTTTGTAATTTCCATAGGTCCCAAAAATTGTTGGACCTTATCACGCTCTATAATTGTGATTCCATTAGGTTTATTGAAATCTGAGGCGATTTTTGATATCGTTTTCGTATGAGAAACTCCAATTGAACAAGTTATTCCAACTTCATCTAATATTTTGATTTGTATAAGCTTAGCAATTTTAAAAGCATCAATATAAGTAGAGCATTTGTCTGTAAAATCTAAATATGCTTCATCGATGCTTGTTTGTTGAAAATCCACATCAAAACCTTTCAATAGATTCATAACTTGTCCAGAAGCCTCATGATATTTTTCATATCTCCCGTGGAGGTAGACACCATGAGGACATAACTTATATGCCTTGGAAATTGGCATTGCACTGTGTAGTCCAAATTTCCGTGCTTCATAAGAACAAGTAGTGACAACTCCCCGTCCTAATCCTTTTTTTGGATCTGCTCCAATAATCACCGGTTTTCCTACTAATGATGGATCATCTCGTATTTCGATTGCTGCGAAAAATGCATCTATGTCTACGTGGAATATCTTTTTGTTATCACTTGATTCCTGAGAACCCATCCTTTATCTTTTCATAAATAGGATTTGAATGTTATAATTGAGAATTGTGTTCATGTACTCTATCACTTTAATGGGATATAAATCGTAAAAGCAAAACCTTAGTTCTTGTTCCTTGTCACAATTTGGATTAAATCCAGATCAGAATTTAATATTATCAAGGAAAAAAGATTTTTTAACACCTCAATATAAGATAGAGTAATCGGAAGAATAACATCGGAAGAGTTAAAGAATCATCTCTTGTATGTAATATTCTTGTAACGAAAAATTTATACAAAATCAGAATCTTGTTAGGAATTAGGTGTAAAACAACATGGGAAAAGCTAAATTAGCATTAGGGATTATTCTATTTGTAATTGGCGCTGGAATACTCCCTACGGGATATGTATTGCACAATAATATTGAAAATCAACTAGATGCTGCTATACCTCAAACATTGTTAACTGTTCGAGAACAATTTTTACCAGAAGCAGAAGAAATGATAAAATTTGAAGCAATTTCTCCATCATTCTTAGGTGTTAGAGATGTATTGACCCCTCTCATACCTTATTTGCTCAATGGTTCAATTACTGCAAATGCTATCAATCAAACTATTGATGGTCTTGCGGGATCAGTTGGATATCCTCTCGCTATTCAAATGTTTTTCAATGATCCAATATGGTCGACCTCAACAGGTGGAGCTTTTCCTATAAATAGCATTTCCGAAGTAATGGGCCAACCCCTCGGATTCACAGCACTAGCTCAAAATAATACTCTATTTGGAAATGGTACCTATCC
>JAEOTN010000540.1 GCA_016839865.1 Promethearchaeota archaeon
AAAATGCATAATTCCATGACATTGAGGGCAATTTTTCTCATCAATTGTCTCAGATGTTAAGAAATAACCACACGATCCGCATCTTCGAACATAGAGGTTCTTTTTTTGTTCCTTCTTATATTCCTCTATAAATTTCTTTTCATAATCCTCAATACTGAGATTGTCTTCTTCGGTGTCATTTTCCATAGCGGTCACTTACTTAGAAGAAGTCATCTAGACTTTTTTGCTTTTTCCCATCCTCATCTGTGCATGTAGGATCATTTAATGCATATAAGGGTTTTTGAAGACAATCCGCTCCATTCTTATGCGGTAAATTCATTTTCTTAGCAAGGAATAGAGCATTTTTCACTGCATATCCTGAGAAATGATTGTTAAAATACAGCGCGACCTTCCTTTTCTTACCTTTTTTAGCATCATTTTGAGCGGAATCGATAATAGGGTTCAATTTTTCTGCCCATTCATTAAGTTGGTTTTCCTTAAAATTATAATTAAACCATGGTTTGTTACCATATCCATGAAAACGGATATAGAATAATTCTTCGTTAGTGATATCTAGACGAGGAGGGAGTTTTGGTTCTACAACGGCGCAATATACTAGTCCGTACTCTCGAAGAAGATCAAATGTTGTGTCTTTCATCCAATTCATATTCCGAAATTCTACAACCATATACGGAGGAGTAAGATTTTTAGTTTGAAATTTCGTCTTAACAATCTCCTGCCAGTATTGTGCAAACCTCTCCAAGCGATCACGGTGTAAATTTTCTTCTTTTCCAAAGGAGGGGGGTAATTGTAATAATAAGGAAAGAACTTTATTCGCCTGGAATAAGGGATCCATTACTCGTAAATACTCTAAAAATGGATCGGTTGCTTCAGATAACTCCAATTTTGCCTCATGTGTTACTAGTTTCGGAATTTTTGTGCTATAAATTAATGGAAGTTTAGCCCAAGCTTCAGTGGATCTTAAAGAGGGGATATTATAAAACGTTGAATTAATCTCAGTTGTATAGAAAAATCTTGAATAATACTCCAACATGTCAGAATTCTTTAGATCTTTTGGATAAACAACGCTTTTCCAATCATCTGGGTAATAATAACCGCTTGTTCCCAAGAAAACTACTTCTGGAGATAGCTGATCCTCCATGGATCCCTTAATGTCGGTAGCTTTTTATTTGTAGATAGTGGGATAGCTAAATTACTTTAATTATTCCGCATCTTTATCACATAGTGCAGGTAAGAAACGAATGACTATCTATATCTTGGGAATGGGTGCAGTTGGGAGTTTTTTTGGAGCAGAATTACGTTTAAATGGGTTTGATGTAGTAGGACTATGTCGCGGGTCGCATTTTGAAGCAATTCAATCAAATGGTTTGACCTATACGAAATTGGATGGTTCAGAAATAACCATACCAATAAACAACAAATTCCAAGTATTTCAAGATTTAAAAAGCCGTGAATCTGGTTTTGCACACATTCAACCCCAGGATTGGATATTTATTACCTCAAAGGTATATAGTTTGGATTATTTACTTCGGTATTACTCAGATGTGATACAAAGACATGGTTCAGTTGTAATAGCACAAAATGGGATTGGAAATGAAGAAATTGCATTAAATTTATCCCCTAATATCAGAGTGTATAGAATGCTTACAACCAATGGAGCACTTCTTGAGTCTCCTGGTAATGTGCGACATACAGGGCGAGGATATACTAAAATCGGATATCCACACTTAAATACTGAAGCGTTGCCCAAGGAAAGAACTATCTCTCTAGTAAACTACTTCCAAGGAACTTCTATTACTACGGAATTTGAACCGAACATTGATGTATTGTTATGGGAAAAGATATTTGTGAACATCGGGATTAACGCAATTGCTTCGATTCATAACATCCCAAATGGGAAACTAATCGAATCCGAAGAATACAAAAAGATAATGCGGGAAGCAATTATTGAAGCTTGGAAAGTTGCTAGAGCAATGAAAATTAATGTTGCTTCGACACCTGATGAATATGTGGAATTTACCTATTCCGTATGTAATAAAACTAAATCTAATCGCAATTCTATGCTACAAGATCTTGATAAGGGTAAACCTACAGAAATTGATTATATCAATGGAAAAATTGTTGACTATGGTAATCAATTTGGTATAAAAACTCCGGTTAATGAAGAATTAGCACAAAGAATCAAGAAATTAGAGAGTTGGAATGGATCTAGCTAGTATTTGGATGTAATTGGGGATTTTTAACGAAATAAATCAACCATTTCGCTATGGCCGAGAAAATTGGTTCAATGTTAATCTCCTGTTTACTAGAACACCATACGTTCATTATAAGTTTCGCGTCCTCCGCATATTTATCCGCGACAGATAATTCGACTTCGTGGCCTGGGAGATCGTATTTTGTGCCAACTAGTACAATAGGAATCATTCCAGCTGTTGATCTAATAATTCTTAACCACTCAGGTATTTGTTGGAAAGTAGCATAATCAGTGATATCATAACATACAATCGCACCTGAAGATCCTTTACAGTAATCTCCTAACACAAATCGAAACCGTTCCTCACCCGCAAAGTCCCATAATTGCATCTTAACCATTTCACTGGTGTCAAGTTGAACTTGCTTCATAGAAAATGCAGCTCCAATTGTCATTTTGTGATCTTCTGAAAAAGATCCGGTGCAAAATCTCTGAACAAGTGCAGTCTTACCAACACCACCAGCACCTGCAACTACAACTTTGAATATATATGTATCAGCCAATCCAATTAACCTCAATTATGCGCAATCATTCATTTTCTTGAAATTTAAGACAATTTGGTGTATTTCACTATGTATCAAAAATCATGTTTAAGTAATACACCTAATCCTTAATGTGCTTTGATAAGTAAGTAAATGATTTTGGGAGTTCTTGATACAATAGTTTATAATTTATTCGAAAGAACACCCCTTCCTTTAGGGAGGGATTGAATTTCGAAAATAGAGGCTTTTGTAGATATATACATTCTTCCTCATTAGGATAGATCTAGTATATACATTAGAATATGGCTCGCATTCTGTATTCACGCTTTCATATCACTTAGTTTTTAGACACCTTCATGTTTTTTCACGACCACAAGGCAAGTAAGTCCTGATTTAGTGAAATAATATATTGAGAATCAAGGAAGAAAGTGATTAGATTCATTTTAGATTCAAAAAACACTCATGGTTATCACCTTAAAATAAAAAAACTCTTCATACTCTACTATGCAACTTGTTCGACAGATTCAACTGAAGAAATCTCCTTTATTGGATGAGATAACCTTCCTTTCCAAGAATCTGTTTAATGTTGCAACATATGAGATTCGAGAGCGTTTTTTTAGTAATGGGAAATGGTTTCGGTATACTGAATTGTGGAAATTGCTCAGAAACCATGATGCCTATATCAAATTGCACAATAAATGTGGTTCTCACCCACCTCAGCAAGTTTTGAAGCAAGTAGATCGGAACTTCAAGATTTTCTTTCAAACAATTAAATCTTGGAAGAACGATCCTTCCAAATTTCAGGCAATGCCAAGACTTCCCCATTACAAACGTAAAAAAGGAAAAAACATGGTCTATTTTACTTCTCAGCAAGTTAGAAACAAAGATGGTCATGTTTTACTCACTCAAAAAATGTTGAAATCTGGTTTTCCGAAGATCAAAACCGCCATTGAAAACGTTAAAGGTGTGAGGATTGTTCCTTTTGGTGATAGATACAATATTGAACTCATATATGACTACGAGCCAATTGACTTACATTTGAATCCAGTTAATGCAATAGGTATTGATTTGGGCTTGGAAAACGTCATAACTGCGTCAGATAACATTGGTGGTACCCCATTGATTATCAAAGGTGGCGTTTTAAAGAGCATAAATCAGTTCTATAACAAAGAGTTGGCAAAATATAAGACTACGGCTAAAATTTGCAACAATGCAAATATTACAAACCGAATTTTGAAGATTCACCGAAAGAGAAACAACAAAATACAAGATTTCTTTCATAAGATATCAAGAAAAACTGTGAACCATTGTATTGAACATGATATTGGAACGATAGTTATCGGCTACAATGAAGGTTGGAAACAGAATATCAATATTGGTAAGAAGAACAATCAGAATTTTGTGTCAGTCCCCTTTCTTAAACTTATCCAACAAATTGAATACAAGGCAGAAATGGTCGGCATTACTGTTATTAGGACAAGCGAAGAATATACTTCTCAAACGTGTAGTTGTTGCGGCACAGTGAAGAAATCCAATAGAAAATACAGAGGGCTATATGTATGTTCCAATTGTGGATCTGTCCTGAACGCTGACGTAAATGCTTCACATAATATTCTCGTCAAAGAAGTTCCCAAATCCAAATGGATAGGGAATAGAGGGTTTTTGAACAGCCCAATAGTGTTAAAAACGTGCTAACAACCTATAAATCCCTTTCCTTTAGGAAGGGGTAGTTCAAAGAATTCACCTAAAACAAGTGTACCAGTAATATTAGGAGAAAAAGAGAGGGATATAGCCAAAGCCCTAAATCGCTCTTCTTAATGCAGCCAAACAGATCTCTTCACAATAATCCAAAATCTTTGAACTCACATCAAGTAAGACTTGAAATGTCAATAGCTTTGGATGGGAGTCACTTTCTGTTGCATCTACTTTATTTTCTATATCACGCTTCTTTGGTTTCATCTTAGCTATTGCTTTTATGGTATTTATTGCTTTTTGGGTATTTTTAAACAAGAACGCATCAATTGAGTCCCGCACATGGAGATCTAGAACTTTTTTCACGAAAGGAGTGATCCCAAATGAATCGGGAGGTAAACCATGTTTTTCAATTGTTGAGATAATATATCGTACTACTTCTGCGATCTTATGAATGCTAGAGATATATGAGAAGAAATCAACTACGTCTTGTAGCGTTAAATTCATTTTTACTAAAGAGATCGGATGAAGCAGTGTTTTACGATGCTCTCGAATAATCCGGAAATGATACTTCTGGATATTTCCCCATTCAATATCACCATTATATTCATAAGTTGGATCCTGGTTTTCTACTCGTTTCAGAAGAATTCCGTTTAGTTCAATTACTAAATCACTTATCATTTTCACTAAATTATACACATTAGAGCTTTCCACGGACATTACATTTTTAATAAGGATTTCTGTTGGATTGATCCCCATTATTTCTAGTCCCATCATGGGTTCCAGAATTTCCTCTAGTTCACGGCGGATATCTGGACCAAACTCTTGATTAGATTTGATACGGATAATGTCCCATCCATCAAGGAATTTTGTCAATAACCGTAATCGTATATTTTCTATATCGTCTACGTCTTTAATCTTAATCTCGGTTTCTAATTCATCCAAATCAGATCGTATTTCACGAGGTACAATTGTTAATGTCCCATCTTGATTAATTTGCAAGTTTACAACTTGATCTGCGTTAAGATTATTTTGTTTAACCCATTTTCGCGGTAGACTGAGTATAAGAGTTTCACTGCTACCCCATTTGATTAATTTACGTTGTTGAGAAATTGTTAACACCTACGTTGTAGACATTCGGATAATGTTTAAACGGATAGTGACCTAAAAAATCTTTTTAATTCTAGCTAATATCCTTTTATTTTCTGGTGCAATGGGCAATGTGTTATACACTTCAGACAATGGATACAAGGAGATGAGGAAGTAGGTTTTATTACTGGGATATATCGTGAATCATGTTTTTCAATACGTATGATGTTTTGAGGGCATATATCTTCACATACGCCACAATTTGCACAAGTTTCTGTTTTCAGTATTAATGCTTGAATTTGATTGAGGAATTTTTGTATATTTTTTTCAGATGCGGCAGAATGTAACTGGAATTTACCTGATTGTTCTAAGGAGAATTCTAGTTGTCTACTAGTATATTTTAAAGTCAAATCTTCAATAATTGATGTTCCAGGCAGAACTTGAATTAGATGTTCTAGCGTTTTTAGGTGAATCGGAAGAAGGACACTCCCTGAAATGGATGAATCCTCTGATTTTGGATTGAGTTGGATTAAGGGAGAGGGTCCGAATCCGAACGATGTATATTCTATTCCATGTTTTTGGAAGTAGTTTTTCCACTGTTGATCCAGATTTTTAAATCTCCATAATCCATATTTCAACCAATCTTTGGGAAGCTTTTCTTTTTCAGCATAATTTTTTAACCAATTATCCCATTTTCTCATCATCTGTGGATGTTTTTCCCGCAAAACGTTCAATATTGCAATATCTGATGCAGGACAGAGATAACATCCAATACGTTCAAATTCATGATAATACATCTCATTTACAGGAACTTGCACATGTTTACCATCAACAATATGTGGGTAGTAGAGTATATACAACCAAACTTCCAAAGCATTCCAATTTTTGATTGGAGCGGCAGCTATCTGCTGTGGAATGAAAGAATTAACGTAAACTCGTTTTTCAGCAGCGCGGGAAAATGATTCATAACGTCGTTGTCCCAAAAATGAAAGAACTTTTTGTCCCGGTGACACGTCTTCAATAATTTCATTGATCCGCTGAGCTTTTAGACCATGACAACAAAATCGGTAATCCCTGCCCGGAGGACCGAAGTGTTCTGCAAGATCCCAGAATTTATCTTCAGCTTTTCGAATATGAACTTTTTCTTCCATTCTAAGTAATTTTGCAACTTCGAATGTATTCTTGATGGTTTCGGGTAATTCTAAACCTGTATCTGCAAAGAAGATTTGAAAATCTGTGCCTAATGTACTGTATACTAGTAGTAATGTGCATAAAGAATCTTTCCCTCCAGAATAGGCTACTGCGATCGTCTGGACAGCCTGTTGGCGAATAGTTTTTTTTATAAATCGTTGAGATTCTTGAACAATTGTATCCAGGTGTTTTTGATTAACCTCGTAGACATCCTTCCACGATTGTGGTTTAATGGAGGAGAGGATTTGTTGGATACTGTTGGTAGGTCTTTGATTTTTCAAGTTTTTGGCGACTTTACCATATCCTTCATCTACCATTTTTTTAATTTGTTCACCTTCAGAATGAGCGATTGCTAGAGTTAGATATACCTCATTATTACGTACGATACATATATCCCCATTCTCAATTTCTGAATCAAAATCCATTATTCCTGGAGCAAGTATGCTTTTTCCTTCTAGAATGAAAGGAACACTGTCTTCATACATATTTATGGTGTGTTTTAGGAAGATTGTGTGCAGATTTGCATAATGGACCAATAATTGTGCGCCTATTTTACGGGGATGGAATTCAAATCGTTCTTTTATAACATTGTAAATAAATCGGCCATAAATATGTCCGTTTGCAATAATTTCTTCAGATAAATCAATTCCGGGGGTCCGATTGAGTATGTAGATGTTATCTTTAGGTAATAATAAGTCCCCCAAACCTTCACCAAAAGTAGAATCAATAACCGTTCGAATCCGCGCAAGATCTTGTTCAAAAGCAGGGCGAATATCACCTGGAGGAGTAACATTAAATTTAATCGTAGGATTGTTGCATTTGGGACAAATAGATTGATCTAATACCGGCAAATTGTCATTTGTACACCAATAAAGCTTCAATCGTCCTAGATATGGCGCTTTTGCCATCTTGCGGGGCATAAATCTTTGAATAAATGGAGGAATAAAGTCTTTCGCCAAATGAAGATTTATATAATGTATAGTGTTTGGTTGTAACTATGCAGTACTTTCATATCAATGACCCGGTGAGTGGATTTATCTCAGTGCCACGAAAGTTCCGTGAGGTGATTGATTCGGAAGAAATTCAAAGATTACGTAGAATAAAGCAATTATCTGGAGCACCGTATGTTTATCCTGGAGCAAATCATACTCGTTTTGAACATTCTATTGGTGTTATGTATGAAGTACAAAAGCAATTAGATTTTCTCACCAATACAAAGGGTATCAAACTAAGTCAGGAATTATATGATTCCACAATGATTGCAGGGCTTGTTCACGATATAGGACATGGCCCATATTCACATAACTACGAAGAAGTATTACTGTCAAAATCGGGAAAGGCACATGAAGATTTTACACAATATCTCCTCATGAATTCGGGGATTGGAGATATTATTGAAAACCTAGGTCTGAATAAAGAAAAAATCGCCAACTTAGCTCTTGGAAAACTAAACCTGGAAGATCATATTTTCCTCGATCAAATTGTTGCAGGACCATTAGATTGTGATTCACGTGATTACCTAGTAAGAGATTCCTATCATTGCGGTACTAGATTTGCCAATCATTCTCAACGGATTATAACGCTATCGGATATTACAGATGAGGGAAATTTAGCATACAACATTAAAGGGATAAGTGATATTGAATCTTTCCTACTTACTCGGTTAAATGCTTTCAGGACAATATATTTTCATAAGACAAGCCGATCGGTCCAAATTATGATAGGTCAAGCTATCAAACTCTTAAGTGAAGATATTAATTTAGTTCAGTTTGATACTCCTGAGGAATTTCTAGAGTGGGATGATTTAACATTGTATTACCATTTATTACATAATGAAGCCTCAAAAAAAATAATGCAACGGATAAGGAAGCGGGATCTGTTGAAGTCCTGTTACGAACGGCCCTCAACTATCCTTAAAGACAATCCAAAGATGTATTTCAGTAATGAGACTGATAAAATCAAGCAAAGAATCGCGGAGCACGCTAAGGTTTCAGTTGAAGATATTTACATCGATTTACCATTTATGCCTAGTGTTCCTTATCAGCATACCTCCAGTCTAAAACCCAATGAAATTCCTGTAATATCTATAGATTCTAGGGGTAAAAAAAAGCCAGTTAATCTAGATGATTATTCTCTTTTCTTTCCACTCATTCAAGGATATTTCAATATTATTCGAGTATATACTAGTCGAAAAAATAAGAGCAAAGTGGGACGTGCAGCAAAGAAGATCTTGGATGATTCTTCATTATATTCAGATCTGGAATAACATTAAGAGGACAATATTTTAAAGTTAGAACTGAAACTAAAATACTGTATAAAACTGAATTTATTGTGAGTTGAAAAAACATACCAAAAGACTCTATATGTCCAAAATGCTCCCTGCCATTGGATCTCTGTGTCTGTGAGAGCTTAAGCCAAGAGAATCAACGTATAACTATTTCTAATGATAAACGAAAATGGGGAAGAGTTGTTACCATCGTTACATTTAATGGAGAAGTTCCTGATCTCAAAAAGATGTTAAAAAAAGCAAAAACATATTGCGCATCAGGAGGCACTGTCCGTGATAACCAGATTGAAATCCAAGGTGAACATCGGAATAAGGTTAGAAGACTTCTCATCAAAGAAGGATTTCCCCTTGAAAACATAGAAATATTATAAAAAATCCCCTAAATTCTAAGGAGAAAGAGAATGCAAGAATTGAAAAATGTCTTGAGTTATAAGGTTTCTTTTACATCGAATCCTACAAGTACAGAGAAGGATATATTCTTAACATTCTTTTTCAAAGGAAGTCCTGTAGCGTTACAAGAGGACAAAAATCTGTTACCATTATTGAACAAATCCACTCAGATTGCAGTTAATTCCTTCAAAATACCATCAATTGTTGAGGTTAAATCCAACTCTAATAGAGATTTAGATGCAGTATTTTCATCTTATTTTTGTATCATGTTCACCGAAGGTGGAAAAAGGAAAAAAGCAGGTAAAGAAAAAGGCATTTTAGTAGGGAAATCCAAGGAAGGGGGATACTACGTATTTGGAATCTGGCCTTATGCATTCTATGTTGATATAGAATTGGAAACAGATAAGATAGTTGACTATATAAAACAGTTAACTGAAAACGCCAAATCCTTTTCAGAAATTTTATTACTAACCGAGAAGTAAACCGAAAAACTTTTTTGTTTTATCAGCTTGTTACACGAGAGGAAATAGAATGACAAGTTATGTTTGTGCAAGAAAAGAATGTAGAAAAGAAATTGATGAAAAGAAACTTGCTACACTACCAGGAATAAAATGTCCATATTGTGGATACCGAATTCTTTACAAAAAACGTCCTGTTATCATCAAACGAATAAAGGCAATATAATTAATTTTCTAAATATTGATATTCAAGCCATGCGGTGATAAAGCTTTCACGAGATCTTTATAGCGATTTCTGACTGTAACTTCTGTTATTTTTGCTACATCTGCGACCGCATGTTGTGTTCTTTTTTCATTGTTTAAGATAGCAGCAATATAGAGTGCGGCTGCCGCGAGTCCTGATGGATCTCTTCCTCCGATAATTTTTAATTTGATTGCAAAATCCAGAATTTCTGCTGCAATTCCTTGCGTTTGAGAAGATAATCCTAGCTCTGAGCTATAACGCGATAGGAAATTTTTTGGAGAATTAATAGGTATGATGTGAATATGCTCAAAAATCAATCGAAAGCAGCGATGCAGATCTTTTCTTTTTACCTGACTCACAGCTAAGATGTCCTCATATAAAATCGGTAGACAAAAACAGCGACAAGAAGTATAGGTGCACGCAGCAATCATAGATTCAATAGAACGTCCTCGAATTAGATTATATTTTATTGCTTTACGGTAAATATGGGCAGCACGTTCCTTTACCGAGCGAGACAAATTTAACTGAGAACAAATACGTTCTAGTTCATACATAGCACGAGTGAGATTGCGATCCATACTCGAGTTTGCACGCATGTGGCTATTCCACTTACGTAGTTTTTTTGCTACCTCACGCATATAGGGGGGTAAAGCTTTTCCATGGGCATCAACGTCTCTAATCCCAATTTTTGTCGAAAGACCTTTATCATGCATCGTCAGAGTGGAAGGAGCCCCTACTCGACTTTTTCTCTCTCTTTCGTCATTATTAAACGCCCTCCATTCTTGGCCATGATCTATCATGTGTTGATGGAGGACTGTTCCGCAATTTGAACATAATAAATCCCCAGTTGCGGTATCAACAAATGTTTTATCCGAACCGCACGTAGGGCATTCATCATTCGCTTTGCCCATTTTCCCCATACCATTTTTTACGATTATTTCTACTGGATGGAATTCGCCCCGTTAAACGAAAAAATATAGATAGCTCCAGAATCTACTAGAAATATTAAAGCAAAGGATCAACACCTAACTTCATATTTAAATATATGTTTAAGCGTCTAGGAGTGAGAAAGATCCGTATTCTTCCCTTTTCGGGGAAAAGAGAGTAATACTAATGAGTAAACTATTCCGTCACCGACACCGCGCCATACGTTCCTTTCCGACAAAATGTAAAGATTGTGGGAAACCAATTTTATACTGGGAATGCGAGTGTGGTGCTAAGACATTTTTCAGCTTACCTATTTATGGGAGACCGATTCGGCACATTTGTGAGGTGAAACCACATATAGGTAAACGAAGAAGACCATGGACAATTGCTAAAGAAATGCCAGAACAAGACTGGCAAGACATAGGTCGAGAGGAACTTTTCCGATGTCCCATTTGCAATAAAGTATTTAAGAATGAGTCAAGGTTACTTTCTCATATATCCCAAATGAAAAAAGGAGATCCCGCTCATAAACAGTATTTTGAGGAAACTATAGATCTCATTGATTTCGAGGAAGATGCATCAGAGCAAGAGATTGAATTATATCGGGTGAATACAAAAATTTCAGATAATCCTGGATTTGGGTCTGTTTCCATTAAGGAAAATAAAAAGAAAATAAACAAAACAAAGAATTAAGGTTCTTTCGTATAGAATACCCTATTAAGACAAACATAAGGTTGAACTATTCAAATGGTTGATTACCACTCAATTGTAAGTACGTTAATACAAGACTATCCAGATGCCGTAGCTGTTGTGGTAGTGGATGGATCTTCAAAGGTTTTGTACCAAACTGATAATTGGAATGTTAGTAAAGACATCGGACGAGTTATGAGCAGTTGGCGTATGGGAAATGCACAATTTGTAATGTTACAAGATGTAAGATATTCCATAATTCAAATGGAACCTGAACGATTGATTGCTACGAATTTCAAGAAACAAGGCCATTTAGTGGGAGCGGCTGCACCCGGTGGAGAAGCTTACGTAATTGCTTATATAAATCCAGATGCCGAAGCATGGAATCACACAGCGTATCCATCTGTAGCACGAGTAGCAGCTATGTTATCTGGTGCTTCACACACAACTGGAGTATCCGTTGCTGGTGTATCTCAAAGTGCATCACTTGGAGCAGCTCAACCAGGTCAAAGCTCAATTGATCCAGCATTACAAGCAGAAATTGAAGGATTTCTTCAATGGATTAAAGATCCTCAAGGACTTGCTGGTTACATCTCCTATTATTTGCAAAACAATGATGCCTACACAATCTCTCGACTTGCTGAAATATACAACGAATTCCGCCGAATTTTTAATTTTTAATGATTCTTATGAAGTTCAAAACCATATTTGTTATGTGTAAAAAATGCGGTACTCGCATTCAGATAAAGATCCGAAGAGATATTGAATTTCCTGAGCATTCAGACCTTTATTGGGTAGTCCATGCTCATGGTAACTTGGATGGAGACGCACATGCATTGATTATAGAAGTAGATCGGAACCTAAACGTGAGAAACACTCGAGTTTCTGACGAGTTTTATTTTACTTATGATATTTGAAAATTGAGGAAACAATGGCCAATCCCACTGATAAAGATCTAGGAATCCCTGAAGTCCCGATGAAGAAAGCTATTGTTGTGAGAAAGGGAAAACTACGAAAAGACACTGATACCACGAAATTCGTGCTAATTGAATGTCAAATATGTAATGAGACCATAAATATGCCAATTCCGCGGAAAATCATTCAAGAATCTCCTTTACCAGTGACCGATGTGACATATGTACATGGTGATCCGGAACATGCATTAACAGCTCAATTAGACAGAGATTTTGCAGTCCGACGTAGACGAGCTAGTGTCGTTGTATACGAAAAAGATTATGAAGAATAGCGGTCTGGGCATTTTAATGGTAGTAATGCCATGATTACACTATACTTCAGAATTTCAGCACGATAAAGCGTATTTTTTGAAAGAAAACCTATCGCACCTTCGTGTTCTTTTGTATTTGGAATCCCGCTCAGATCTGCAATTATGGTTCCAATTTCATGATATGTGGTGTCTTTCAGTAATTCATGAACAATAGATTGTGGGTATTCGAAAGCTGGACCACAACCTATACTGAAATCATTATTATTATTGTAGATAGCACAGAACTGGAAATCCATATATCCTGTGTTACTTAAGGGAACTGGGACCATCCCTGCTTCTATCCCAACTCCTATTGATTTTTCTTGATTAGGTTTAATCCCAAATACTTCTGAAAACGCTGCATTTGCCCGAGATTTTGCTCCTCGAATCGTAGCTTCAAAACCATATGGTTGAACACCAACTCCTGACTCTACTTGAACGGGAAATAAACTATATTCAGAATCCGGGAATAATGTTGAAAAAGCTAGTTCTACAGCATGAATCTTAGCCTTATTTTGCGAACCAATAGCTATCTGAAACACATCTTGCGTTTTCATAACCTAGAACATTTAGAATAAATAAATAAAGCTTATGTGAGGTGGTGCATTTCCACAAGTTCTTTCTTAAAGGGAGTGAGTTCTTTAGGAATTTCTCGTTTAATTTCTTCCTTCTTGGAAATGTTGTTATCAGTTTTTTCTTTCCATATCGCAGCATTGAATTCCGTGAGTGGTTTTGTATAATCTCTATAAGATGCTGTTTCATCTTTTAACACTGGTTTCGAAAACCGAGTGAATTGAATGTTTTTCCCATAAATCTCATCATACAACTTGTATGTTAAGAATGGAATAATAGGATGAAATAACTTAAGAACGGCTTTCAAACACACATGAAGAGTAGCCCATACGGCTTTATCTCCTTCATAAGCTCGACCTTTCGTCATCTCTAGGTAATGATTCGCAAACATATTAACAAAGAAATTTCGAACCACTTGTAGGGGGACAATAAAATCAAAATCTGCATATCCTTTTACTGCAGTTCTGATACACTGATTCAATTCTGACAAGATCCACTTATCAACAGGTCTTAGGTTAACAGATTTTATGGAACGAGATTTATCTGGAAACATCGAAGTAAATTTTGCTATGTTAAAGAATTTAGTGAGGATTTTTCGATTATTAGCAATTTTTTCTTCGTCAATACGAAAATCTTCTCCTACATGTGAGATTGCTGCTGCAGAATACCGAAATGCATCAACGCCATAGTTATTGATGATAACATCAGGATAAATAACATTTCCTAGACTTTTCGACATCTTTCGACCCGATTTATCCATTCCTAAACCAGAGATCCACACATGAGTAAAAGGTTTGTGATTGAATAACAGACGATTCTTCAAAATAGTGTAATATAACCATGTACGAACAAT
>JAEOTN010000541.1 GCA_016839865.1 Promethearchaeota archaeon
ACAAGCTAATGAATGATGATAGAATTAATTTTAATTGGATATTTATTTCATTTTCTTGTTTTTTTGTCAGAGTACTAAAAATATACAATCCCACAAGGAACGGTAGCAATCCAAATATTAATGAAATTATGATTCCGGGAGCAAGTCCAGCATAATAAGCAGACAACATAATTTGAAAAAAGAATTGGAGGGAAGAACCATAAAACGGGATACTCATAGCCAAAGTGAATTTTTGCCATTTTTTTAAAATTTTAATGTTACGAACATCTCTTAGAAAGAAAATATATACTCCTAAGATTATGGCGAGTAACCAAGGAATAATGATTATCAGCCATGATTGTCCTTCCCATTGATAAACAGATATCATTCGCAAAGGAGTCGTTATCCATTCTTCAAACGTAAAACTTTCATTTCGGCCAACAGCCATTAAATAATAACCTTCTTGACTGGAAGTGACAATAATGAAATACCTATTAGTTGCTGGAATAACATATTCAAATTCTACAATTGAGTAGAAGTAACTAGGGCCAAATGGTTCATAGGTTTTTTCTGCGGTCTGGTTAATTTTAATTTGCCTCCATCCGTAATTTTCAGGTTGTTCAATTCCTGTAGGCAATGTTGGACCTTCTGAGAATTCTTTGCCAAAGATAACGACTTGTGGTGAAAAGTTCTCATTTTCGTCTCTTATTGCCTTTGATAGAGAAACGAAAAGTGTGTCACCAGAATTAAAATCTGCAATATAGTAGTGATTCAAGTCATTGTTTTCAATATGACCGTAAATAGCCCACGATTTTGTGGGATTATCAATTTTTTCTGCATTGTTTATTTGTGTATTATTTTCTGGATCCGTGGGAACATGACCAGAAATGAGAGATGTATATGTAAATAATACAAAAAGAAAAATTAGTCCGGTGACTTTTATTGATGATTTCATTTTTACTACATGATCCTCCTTTATTTTTTAAACATTAATTTTGCCATTTCAGCTCTTTCACTATGATTTACGATATTTTTTGGATAATCGATAGTTTCAGGATGTTTTTTGAAAAGATTATGTATCGTTTTAGATTCAAGGTTTCTTAATTCAGGCACCCATTTTTTAATATATTCGCAGTTTGCATCAAATCGTTTCTGTTGCCTCCAGGGATTAAATATGCGAAAATACGGTTGTGCATCAGTTCCTGTTGAAGATACCCATTGCCAAGATCCGTTGTTTACGGCTGGATCATAGTCTATTAGTCGTTTAGCAAAGTATCGCTCTCCCCATTTCCAATCTATTAAAAGATCTTTTACTAAAAATGATGCTACAACCATTCTCACTCGATTATGCATTGAACCAGTTTGATTGAGTTCTCTCATTCCTGCATCCACAATTGGAAATCCAGTTTTTCCTTTCATCCATGCATCAAAGAACTTATCATTGTTTTCCCAGAACAGAAAATCATATTTCTGGTTGTAGTTAGTTTGATAAACATGAGGAAAATGGAAACCAATGTATGTATAAAAATCTCTCCAGTATAATTGCCTAATTAACCCTTCAGGATTCTTTAATTGCGATCCTATAAAATGATATACTTCCCGGATAGACAGATTACCGAAACGAATGTAAGGTGATAGTTGGCTTGTAGTATTCATCGAGGGAAAGTCTCGCTCCTCTAGGTAATTTGTTAAATTAACAACATAAGCCAATTTTTCCAATGCGATTTTTCTTCCACCAATAGGAATATCTTTTTTCCAATCCTTTATGTTTAAAAAATTAGTTATTGGATTTATCATTGGCAAGGATAGCTTATTAAATGGAAAAGTATCAGGAATCTGCGTGGGTATGTCAACTTCTATTAGTTTTGATCTGTTGTAAAAAGGAGTAAATACTTTGAAGGGTTTGTTATTCTTAGTCTTAACCATTCTAGGATCCACTAATGGATAATCAATACTCGAAAAACATACTAGATGATGTTTTTTGGCAAAATCATTGACCAATGTTATTCGATTAATGCTCAATAGAGTATAATCCTCATTATAGAATATCGCTTCATATTGATATTCATGCAAAAGAGATTGAAGACTTTCTAAAAAATCTCCTTGGATAATATGAAGGTATGAGTCCCTTTCATTCAACTGTGAATTCAGATCTTCCAATGACTCCAAGATAAACTCCCATCTTTTAGGAGAATCTCTACGTATCTTGTCGAACTTCGAATCAAAGATAAAGAGCGGAAGAACTTCATTACTATGATCAATTGCATTAATTAAACCCTTATTATCATCAATTCGTAGATCCCGATGGAAAATAAATAACGATTTAGAAAATTTCATAGGTATAACTTCTCATAACATTGTATCTCAAAACCATTTTATTGATTTGTTAGATACGGACCTTTTATTACCTCTGCATTTGCTTTTTGTGAAATTCCTTTTAACATACCATCGAAAACATAGTTGTGAAAAGGAAGTAAGAATTTCCAGTAAATTATACCACCAAGCCCTTTTGGTATAAATGATGCTTTTTGATTGATTTTAACATGTTTAGTGTAAGGAGTGACTTTAAATGCTAAAAGCGCGTATCCAGGTAGCTTCATTTCCGCGATAAAAACTAAGTTTTTCCCAGTATTAGATAATACACGCCAACAATCAACAATATCGTTTTTTTTGAGATACTGGGGATCCTTTCTTCCACGTCTCATTCCAGGACCACCAAAAATTTCATCGATTATTCCCCTCATCTTCCACCAAAAATCAGCATGATACCAGCCATTAGCTCCACCAATTGCTTCAATGGTTTGCCAAATCTTTTTATAATCCCCTTTAACTATAATTTCACGATTATCACCAACCATATAACCACCACCCCAGTCTGGATCTCCAGGTGCTTTAATTTCAATATAACTATCAATTCCATCTTTAATATAGTCTTCAGGAAATACGGTATAGTGGTAACTTCCTAAGGCTTTCCTGATTGCTAGATCTACCGGGATTAGTTTTTGTGGTATGAGTTTTTGTACTGAATAATCCTTTACGATGACTTCATTTCTCAAACCTTCAACTAATGGTCGTGCAACATTTTTATCTATAGGCGTAATCAAATCTACCCAGTAAGAACTCAATTTGGGAGTTAATACCGGGATGGGAATTATTAGTCGCTTGCGTAATTTTGCTTCCTTAGCATAGATTTTCATAAGGTCTGAATAGCTTATTATGTCCGGTCCTCCAATATCATAAGAATTACCGTGTGTTTCAGGAACCTCAAGGCATTGGATTAAGTAATTCAATACGTTTCTTATTGATATTGGTTGATTTTTTGTGTGAACCCATTTTGGAGTGATCATTATCGGTAGACGATCAACTAAATACCTTAGGATTTCAAATGATGTGGAGCTGGATCCGATGATTATTGCAGCACGAAAAATAGTCACTGCTACGCTTCCTTTTTGAAGTATTTGACCAACTTGATTTCTTGACTTCAAATGGTCACTTAATGATGGTTTTTCATCTCCTAAACCACTAAGATAGATGATTAGTTTAATATTGTGTATTGCTGCTAATTCTCTCATTTTCTTTGCGGCTCGTTTATCTGTCTCTTCAAAATCTACAGTTTCGGGATTCATGCTATGAACGAGGTAGTAAACCGCATCCACACCTATTAATACCCGTCCAAGTTGTTTTGAATCAAGAACATTCACTTCACATATTTCAACATTTGGATGTTTTGACCAGACTCTATTTTGTAGTCGAACTTTAGATCTTGATCCTGCTTTGACATGATATCCAAGAGATAGCAATTCACCAACTAATCTTGTACCCACGTATCCAGTTGCACCAAGAACAAGAATTTTTCTGAAACTCACAAGGCTATTAATCTATTATTTTTGTTACAATTAAATAACTTGATAATTAGAATTTACAAATATTTACAAAAATAGCCCAAAATATGTGACTCAAAAATATAATCACCAATAATTTCGTATAGTAGAGACTACACGCAATATGAGTAATTAATTAATCGAACAACAAGAATCGAAATCGATATATTTATAGTACCGACCGGTCAGTATAATATTATAATGAACCTAAAAATTGATAAAATTATAGAACCTACTGCGAAAAAAACCAAAATTATTGTCACTGCAAAAACATTAATTTTGGAAAAGGGGTTTGCGAATACTAGTATTAATCTTATTCAGAAAAAAGCTGAAATCTCAAAAGGTTTGATATACTACCATTTCAAGGATAAGGATGAGCTTGGAATTGCTGTCCTTAAATATGTACTCGATCTTGAGTTCAAAGATTTTGATCAATTTACTGAGGTAATCTCAAATGAAAAAGATGAGTCTCGTATAATGAATTTTCTCGATAATTACTTGGATCGATTATTTGATTCAACTATGCAAGATAGAAGTACAATTCAGATAATTAGTGACTTACTCCTGAATCTAAAATCCCCATCATCAAAAGAAATGGTTAGAAAGTTGTATCTTGGATACATTG
>JAEOTN010000079.1 GCA_016839865.1 Promethearchaeota archaeon
AAGCTTAATCACTGAAATGATCTTTTCTGAAGATAGGATAGGCCCTGCCTCAAACATTTTCAAAATTTGTTCCATAATTCGCTCTTTAGTAACTGTAGGGGATTTTTTTTTTGTTTTCTTGGTTCTCTTCCTCTTGAATTGAGTTTCAAAGCTTTTCTCAATGATTTCGCGGATTTGGTCGTACTCAGGGAAGATCTGAGTCGCTAAATATCCTAAAACATCTTCTCGTGTCAAAGTCTTATTGCCAATTGACAGATCTCCTGCACTTGCGGTATCAAGTAATTCTTTGGAAATCATCAATACTCCTTTAGTCACAAAATCGACATAAATGATTTTTCCGAATCTACTAATTTCAGTGAGAAGTTCATTAGTCCGTTTCCAGGACTCTTTAATCTCAATCTCTTCATCTCTCAATAAAAGCCATTTATCGATTTTACCATAACTTCTATGTTCGAATAACCGTCTGATTACATGAAAAAAACTAACACCATTGTTGGTATTTGAAACTTGAATACCAACACACGACTCGAGGGTACTTTTTGTATCTTGTAGTGTAATTAATAGATCGAGATCCTTGGACTGACCGCGTCTTTCGATAGACATCACTTTGGGTTTATCTTTGATGTCCATTAGAGGAGCTGCACTAAACATGTCAATAAGTACATCACGAGTAAAGTTCTCAGTAACTCCAGGTGGATAATTGTCAATATTTGTGGAGAAATTCTCCAAAAAATCATCAATTTTTCCCCTAAGAAACTCTTGAACCTCTAAATCTGTTATAGCAGTGGTTCTAATTGGTTTGGCTAATCCTACCTCATTTATCTCATCATTTCTTTTCATCGTATCGAGTAAGGAGGCAAGATGATCCAGCACCGAACGAGGATTGTAACCAGTCTGACTACTGATTTGGTGAATCATCACTTCAGGAAAAGGAAAACTAGGATACGGAGGAGGATCATCAGGACATTCTTCCCATATAGATTCTAATCTTTTTCTAACAATTAAGACAAGCTCTTCTTCGGTCGGTGTTACTAATGTAAGATGTGGATGAATTCGATCTAAAGCAGATTTCTGGATAATTGAAACAATTTGGCTCCAAACACTTAGCTGTATGAGGAGAAGAATAACACAATTTCGTGTATGACCGTGTAGGGTAATTAAAACGTCAAAAAAAGCACGAATTACAAACTCATCTCCAGTTCTATCATAAATTGATTCCAGCTGGTCAAACGATAAGAGAATTGGCATTGGTGATAAAGAAAAGACTGTTGAAAGAATCTTAAGGGCCTGGCTTGAGTCTGAAATGGAAGATCTTATTCCTAACAAGGATAGATCATCTTCAGATAGATCGTCTCCTTGTAACCAACGGATTGCTACAACACGGAACTTGGGGTAAAGAGTCTTAAATAAGACCTCCCAAAAGGTTAAATCAATTGTAGGATCTCTTTCAAACAAATATTCAAGTATTTGTTTTTCTAAGGATACCAGCATCTTATTCCTTCTTTTAAAATATTTGTACAATTCTAAGGGATCTTTTTTGATGGTTTCGATAAGATATTCTATTGGTTTTGAGAACTTGGTTTTCTTTCTATCAAGAAGAGATAAAATTGCGTTTCCTATAAGATTCGCAATCATAAAATCCAAAGGAGAGTGTTCATAATCAGGCCATCGTCTTCTTAAACTGATAAATGTCTCTTGGTATATATGAAGTAATAGACGGCTATAATCCCCTATCGGCCTTACCTGAACAAAAAGAAAATTCCTATGTGTTTCTCCATGCTTCCTAATCCTAGCCAGAATATGAGATTTACCAATCCCAGGTTGACCACCAACTTGTAGAATCTGAGTTTGCTCTGTTTCTTTAACAGACATTAGAGAATTGAGTATTTGATCAGAGACTTCTTTATTGATAGATTCAATATCAAATATGTGATCCCAAGCATTTTTCACAATTGTATTACGTAATATGTTTGGACTTTGAAGAAGCCCAGAAATATAACATGGTAGGTCTGAAATCTGTGGTCCTCTCCCCTACTTTCTCCAAATTATGTAGTAAATCAAACCACGAGATGGGTGTTGTATTCCTTTGTCTGGAAATTGAACTACTGTCGGATCAGATGCAATTTGAAGATCAATAATTCTTCTTTTTTCAAGATCAAGCAATTTTTCATCAAATTCAGGATCTGGCATATGTCTAAACCGTCTTCTAAGCATGGGAATTTCAACTCGTCCTCCCCACCGATACTGCCGATCCAAATCAATCCAATTTTCCTTCAAAGTTTTGATGAAAGAATCTAAAGGAACTACCTCTTTTGGTTGCGAGGTTGGAATTATGTTATTGGTGGAATTCAATCTGTTTAAAATTAAATCGAGTTTTTTATCAAGATTTTCGATCATTGACTTGTAAGGGATTAGAGTTTCTTCGATTAAAGATTTCATGGCGGTAGTAGAGGAAGCAGCTCGGCCCCTACTTGGAGAGGATGTTACTACTTTTTGAATAATTTCTTTACAATCCTTTTTGCCTAATTCTGTCAAGTTTAAATAAAAATACCTTCCTTTTTTATACCGTTCCAAGTATTTCTTTCTAAGTAAATTTGATATTTCTGCATCAGAAGCTCCAGATTTTTTCTTAACATGTCCTTCTGTATATTCCTTTTTTGTTAAAATAGAAATAATTTGTTTTTCCTTTTCAGTTAAATTCATAGACCAAATCTCGCCTCTCAATTTATTAAAATAAGATTCTAGAGGAGAATTTATGATGGTCAATTTATAGTTAAAATCACACTAAAAAATATTGTCTAGTTAGTGAGAACGATGCTAAAGCAGTAATACAGATGAAATCTTAGTCTACTGTCAAGAATCGTTTCTTACGTGTTGTATAGGTGGATACTGTTTTATAAAAATCGTACAATTGCTCATAATTCCGAAAATTATACCTTTGCCTTATATCATGAAATGGTTGTGTTGTTACCCATCGTTCAAATTTAGGATGATTTGATTCTGGACATATGATTAAGAAAATTGCATCAAAAATAATTGTATTGTACAGCCTATGTAGTGCTTCTCGCATTGTTCCGCCATGTTCAACTTCGAAGAAGAAGAAAGGGGGTACAGATTTATACCAAATTGCATCAATTTTACTTATTTCAGGAATACTTTGGAGTTTCTTAGGTATTTTACTTAAATTAGCAATTTCTCTTAACTGTATATTAAATGCGGTCTTAGAGGGATCTGCTACGTATGTATCATAACCGAGAAGATTTCCAATTTTGATAATATAATATATGGCTTCCCAGTGATTCGCAGGAACCGATTCTTCATGTTCCAAAACTGAATCATCAACGATATCTCCTACATCGGGTTCATTAACCTCAAAATTGGATTCAGTTTTGGCAAAACGGGCATATCCTCCTAATCGTTTAGCACACATCCAATGACAAAACATATCAAAATACATATAATCCTTAAATAACTCATAATTTAATTCCTTTAGCAATTCATTAATTATATCAATATTCTTTTGGTAACTTTTCAAGGAATTGTCAATTATCTTTTTTTCTGTCAAATAATTCACTGTATCGATATTTTTTGAGTTGATTAATAAGAATTTATTGTCTAAATGAAATAAAGTTGGTGTAAGCATACCTGATTTCAACCCTTTTGATAATTCCGTATTATTCTCAAATTCATGAAGAATATCCCAGTTACTGTTCTCAAAGAGCTCAAATATTACTTGATATATTGATTTTGCAACCAAAGGCCATTTTTCTGGGGTTTGCCATCCGGCATTTTCAAACCAGGTCTTGACATCTTTTGTTATTGCAGGTGAAACACTTATTCTACAGCCATTCTCCCGATTGTGTTTTGTATTATTATAAGGTAATAGCTTTTTTAGAACTGAATCGGTTATATCCGCTCCTTCTTTTTCCATTTCTTTTATTTTATCCCAATATAATTTAACTAGCTCACTTTCTTCGCGGTGTTTTCTTAGATGGGTTTTTCCTTCTTCTTTCCTAAGGTATTGAAGTTGAAATTCTTCAAGATAGATATAGATTAAATCTTTCCTGTCTCTAGATAGCATCTATGGATAACCTCGTTAATTTTACGTTAATATTGAATTAAAATCTCCACTCATCCAATGTTGAAAGGCGCTACTAATAAGGATATTCACATACAGCAGTGGTTTGAAAGATTTATTTGATAAATTCATTTGATCTTAATTGGAAATAGTATTAGTAGAGAACGAAAAATTTTTTATTATCAGATCCTAAAAACTGTTAGAGAAGACTCAATTAGGAGGAAGTAGAGAATTTCCGAACAGAAAACTTGGCGTGATGTTGTTTTCAATATATTAAAAGAAAACAAAAAACCAATGCATTATCTAGAACTAGCAAATAGAGCTTCAAAAATAAAGACCGATTGGAAAGGTAAAACTCCTGAAAGAACAATTATTACATTAATTCG
>JAEOTN010000080.1 GCA_016839865.1 Promethearchaeota archaeon
TAATGTTTTGGGTGTGTATTCAACAACTGCTTTAGAATTAGGGGTGGATATAGGCACTCTTGATTGTACTATTCTTTCTGGATTTCCTGGAACTGTATCTTCTATGTGGCAGCAAGTTGGTAGAGCGGGTAGAAAATACAATCCTGATACTGGAATAGAGTGTGCATCTATTCTCGTTCCTTTGCCTAATCCTCTTGATCTCTACTACGTAAATAATCCTGAAGAACTGATGACCAAATCCCATGAGATGTGTCAAATCAATCTTGATAATAAATATATATTAGAAAACCACCTGAAATGTGCTGCAAAAGAAGCACCTTTAACAGAAAAAGATGAAAAATTATTTGGAAAATCATTTCAAGAAGCCATTGAATCCCTTGAAAAGAAAAACATTGTGAAAAAGAAAGGAAAACGGTACTACTACAATTCTACAGAACAATTTCCCCCTCGTTCAGTAAGTTTGAATAGCATTCGAGAGAGTGATTTTCAAATTATTATTGAGAGAGAAGATGGACAATCCACCCTCATAACGTACGAAGAAAAAGCATACGTGTACAAAGAATTGCACGAAGGGAGTATCTACTTGTACATGGCTGTACCATATCGGGTTCATGAATTAGATTTAAAAAATAAAGTTGTAAAACTCTCAAAAGATAATGGGAATACGTACACCCGTGCTCGTGTAATCACTGATATTTTACAGAAGGGTAAAGGAGAAAAATCCAAAGTAGCGGAGGGACTTAACATTTATTATGGAGATGTAAAGGTTTCAGAAACCGTTGTAGGATATGATGTTCTTTCTATTGAAAATAATGAGCGTTTATCCCGTAAATCACTTGATCTCCCCCCTATTGAACTGGACACAAAAGCTGTATGGTTCTCTATACCTCCAAAGTATATTAAAATCTTAGAATCGGAAGGACTCAATTTCGATGGTGCTATACATGCCTTAGAACACGCGGCAATTAGTATGACTCCATATTTCACGATGTGTGATCGTTGGGATGTTGGAGGTGTGTCTACTAGACAAGGCTCCCATGAAATTGATGAATGGCCCGTTATCTATATCTACGACGGAATTGAAGGAGGGGTAGGAATAGCAGAATCAGTTTATGATGTTGTTCCCGAATTACTCAAAAAAACTTATACTCTCATCAGTACGTGCAAATGTAAAGAAAAATGCCCGGGCTGTGTGATCTCTCCAAAATGTGGTAATAATAATAAACCCCTAGACAAAATGGGGGCAAAACGGTTATTAGAACTCTTGTTAAAACTGTAGGTAATAAAACTTTTTTTATATCTTACGTATTTTTTCACATGATTCCTACGAAGGTCTTCTTTACTAGAGGTATTGGGCATGGAAATGAAAAGATTGTAAGTTTTGAAAATGCCTTAAGAGAAGCAAAAATCTCATGTTATAATCTAGTGACAGTGAGCTCAATTTTACCAGCTAATTGTGAGGAGATTTCGGTAGAAGACGGAATACAACTGCTTTCTCCTGGTCAGATTGTATACACGGTATTATCTCGAAGAACTCATAATAATTTTAGTGAAAACGGTTCAGATAATGTGTTTGCTTCCATTGGCATTGCAAAACCTAATGATCAAACCCTATATGGATATTTAGGTGAATATTCAGGAATGAACAAATCCTTAGAGTTTGTAAAAAAGGAATCTTGTGAACTAGCTAAAAATTTATTGGTTTACTCCAGAGATAATGGAGAAATTGCATGCAATACATATGAAGTAACCTCTTATACTAAACTTAAATCTAAGATCAAATCTGACTACGAATACACCACATGCATTGCAGCTGCAGTATTTATTGAATAGTTGAAAGTGAGTTTTATGGTTGATGACGCCTGTTTTATGGATTTTTCCTCGGAGATAGATGAAAATACTGAGTTTATCATAATTGGAATACCAATTGATGGAGAAATGACCCAAAACCGGGGTATTTGTACTGATGCACCGAATATCATTCGTAAGATTTCATTAGATCTATCTCTCACATCTGAAGATGGTACTGATTTGAATTCACTACATATTGTAGATCTTGGAAATATGTCATCGAAACGCGGAAATCATCTTTCTCAAGTGATAAGAAAAGCACCAGATGCAATTCCTATTTTAGTTGGGGGTAGTCATTTTATCTCGAAAATTGGTATTGATGCAATAAAAGAAGATCTAAGCCTCGAGGATTTACATTTCATTTCTCTAGACGCCCATTTAGATTGTTACGATGAATGGAAGGGTAAAAAATTTACCCATTGCACAGTGACTAGAAGGATATTTGAAAAATTAGGCTCAAAACCAGAACTAGTGTATGTTATTGGGGCACGGGATATTGATTTGCCAGAAATTGAATGGGCAAAGAAGGTGGGTCTAAATTATCTTCGGATGAATGAGATTCAAGATAATGCAGATTTGAAAATAAATGCATTGTTTTCTGAGAAAAATGGAGAGAAACCCCCCGTTTATCTTTCCGTCGATATTGATGTGTTTGATCCCACTGTAGCACCTGCAACTGGATATGCAATTCCAGGAGGAATTACTTATCGAGATTATTTACATATTTTAGAACAAATTACTGAAAATTTCGAATTAGTGGCAGTAGATTTTGTGGAATATTCCCCCGAACTTGATTTACCCAACAAAATGACTGCATTTTTAGTGGCAAAACTTATCATAGAAACCGCGAACATGTTAAAAAAAAAGAAAGGGAAATAATCGTTCACATCATTTCAAGCCAAGTTTATCTGGGCGTTTCTGACACTCTTTCTCTTCGGATTTCTTCCAATATTCGTTTATTCTCTTCATATCGTGAACCATGAATCGGCCAATAAAATAGACATACTAAAGCAATAATGATTACAACTAAAGGCCATATTCCAATTAATGCACGAATTCCAAGTTGAGTATTAATTCCAGGTCGAGGTGTGTACTCCGCCCATCCTGTGGTTTGAAATA
>JAEOTN010000542.1 GCA_016839865.1 Promethearchaeota archaeon
ATGTTCATTAACCAAGGGATTTCCTGTATACCCCCTCCTGTGTACTCAGATTCGGAAATTTTCCCATATGGCGCAGTTATATATGAATATGTAGAAGGGAAGCCACCAGATTTTCGGGATCTTGATGTTCTCAGGCAGTTTGCGCAAATTTTGGCTAATATTCATAAGGTGGACTATAAAATTATGGATCACGGGTATAACCAGATTACTAAATTAGCCCAATTTTTAAGAGATACTACCTCTAGAATGATGGAAAAATACCCTCATCTTATGAATACTTCAATTGAATCTGCGTTTTCTATTGTATTGGAAGAATATCTGGGAATTGTAAAGAAAAACAAGTCGATTATGCCTATTGGAATCAATGCACAATTACATGGGGATCTTTCAAATAATTTTGTTATAGATTACGATCAGAAAATTTGGTTAATTGACTGGGAAAACTCGGAATTTGGAGATATTGCTGACGAAATCTCTTGGTTTCTATATGTTAACGAGATTCCACCTAAAAATTACTCTATCTTTTTTCAGGAATATCAAACCATATTTGAAATCGCCCAAAAGATAAATTTTAAGGATATTGTTGAGGTCTACTTTGCGTCCTATCCCATTCTTGACATATGGTGGGGCATTGATCAAATGGCAACTCAGCTGGAACATAAATTAGAACCCCCTGGGCGTAAGCTAAATGATCTTGTAATTTCAGCGAGAGAATGGTCGAGATTTTTCTCGGAAAAAGCTAGTTCCTTGATTTTCAATGGCATTAAAGAGCTTAAACACACTTTACTGGAATAAAAAGAGTTTTTTTGGGTTATAATTCAAAATTCGAAGTGTTTTTATTATCGAAATGATTGATAATATTGAGTTATAACTCATAAAAATATGATTTGAATTTACCATGTTTAGAAATAGAAATCTTTTATTTACTGGTGGAATTGGAAGAGTAAGAGGATATAAAGGTGGAGTGGGAAGAGGATTAGGAAGAGGAATGGGTGCAGGAAGACGCTTTTCAAGTCCTAATTGTGATTTTTTCCCAGACAGACCTCGTGGTTGGTGGGCAATGCCCCAATATCAAACTCCACCCCCAAAAGATGCAGTATGGGATCCGACTACGGGAGAACCACGGAATATCGAAGCAATTGATTACGAGATCTTGATGATTGAAAAACAAATGAATGAGATGAAAAAAGAAATCGAACAATTGAAATCACTTAAAGCTAAATGAAATAAATAGGAGAAAGGGCAATACTCTATTTATTGAGTTTTTTCTACTTATACGGTGATCCCATGTTAAACAATGATTATAACAGTGGTGGATATGGTCGAGGGCGTGGAGGAGGGGGACATGGAAGACGTCGAAGAGGGCGTCCTACAATATCTTATCCCGTGGATCTCTCACGATCCATTGATGTCCATCAAGGTTTTCTAGAACTTACCACCTTTGAATTGAGATTATTGGAATTATCAGATATTGAATCATCAAAATCCCAGGAAGAAATTGCTAAAGAATTAAACATATCTCAAACCTCAGTGTGGCGGTATTTGAAAGCATTACGAAAGAAAATTGCTCTCGCAATTAAAAACCACAACGAGATTCATATTGAGATAGTTGATAAAATAAAGAAAAAGGAAGAAAAAGAGGATTAAATCCACTTAATATGTTTTTACACACTCATCTCGTTATTTAATTTCTAAAAAATCTAATAACAATGTTACTTTTTGGGGAAAGTTCTTGAAAAGACGTTTCTTTGCAAGATTTGCTTTAAGTATCTCATCAATTACATCACTTTTGCCTATCCACGAATTTAAAAATTGAAATCCCTTTTCTGGAACCACTTGCACATAAAAGCTTATTGTGAACTCTAATCCTTTTCTTAACACACGAAATGATTCTGATTTCTCCTCATCGAGACTTTTTAAAATAGTATTTGCTATATTTAGACAAAAAATTGCTCGTTCCTCATCAAGGAGCAGAGGATGTGCTAGGGAAACAAGAATACACCGTTTTTCATAGCAATTTGCCGTATGTAACCACTCAGTACATATCTCTTGGAGGTGAGAAAAATCTTCTTCTCCAATCCTATGAAAGCTAAAAGCAATACACTCTCGCATTCTCCACCTCCCATCATTTGCGAGTTCTTTTAAAAGGGGTAATAATTCCTCGTTTTTTGTATTAGCATAAATCTGACCTAGACTAACTGTTGCACAATACGCTAAAAATGCCTTAGGATCGTTTTCTTCTGCTTTATGCTCAGATATTTTAACCCACTCTTTCACTAATGCTAGATCTTCATTAGTATCTGCAAATGCATGCATTAACTCTAGATTTGCACGACGTCCTGGTAGATTAGAATGACGAAGAAGAAATTCTTGAAGTTTTCTAGGATCATTGAGAATTGGTTTTAGTTTGGTTTTTAGTTCTTCTCGTTTTCCCATAAACCACCATTAGAACCGACAAATAAAAATGAAAACAGAGTAGTAAAAAAAAAGTAAG
>JAEOTN010000543.1 GCA_016839865.1 Promethearchaeota archaeon
AAGATATCGAGCTCATCATTATATCCGGCAATTTTAGGTCACAGTATCTTCAATTTGGTAATGAATATCACTATCTTCTTGTTTTTGATCTGAATTTGCTATTAGCTAGTAAAAAGTAGACGATAAAGGCTATTTCTTGAAAATTCCCAAATTCTCTTTTTTCACATATTTGAAATGATTTACAAGAAGAATGGCAGTTAATACCGTTAGAAGTGCAATTTGGAAGATAAACACATAAATAAGCTCCACTTCGTATAGAAAACCTGCTGCAATCGGAGGAACACCAAAAGCTAACCCTATGAACGCTTCCGATAACATTGTGTATTTCTTGCTATTGTAATGTTTACCCTTGTCTAAGATAATACGTTGGGCTACACCGTGGATTAATCCGAAGAAAAATCCGGTAACAATGTTAATAATCACCAATACCTCAAAACTACTGGATACAAAGAGGAGAATAGTTATCGAAATGAGCAAAACAACAACACCCATCCAATATCCAATTCTCATTTTTTTAAATTTCCGAATTATCTGTAAACCCACTATCTGAAGAGCTTGCTGGCCTAGTACTATGAGATATACCCATTGGGATTCAATAGTAAAAATATCGTCAAGATAAAATGGGAGAGTAAACCGGAGAATCGATTTAGTGGATGCAAAGAACAAAATACCTCCTAATCCCATGATCAATGGTACTTTATATAATGATGTATCTGAAGATTCTGTTGTATAAGGAGCTTTTTCAGGATGTTCATACTCCTTTCGATTTTGTGGTAATAATTTGAAATTTTGAACAACCACTGCTCTATCTTCATGGAGGTGATATTTTTCATTTGATTCAAAGAAAATAAGGTTGAGTAGACTGAGACACGCAATTCCAACCGCGATTATCAAGGCAATAAAATCACTCCCAATCAACTCCACTAATACATATCCTGCTAGGAATCCAGATATCAATCCAAAATTCCATGAATAGTTAAATAGTTTAAGATAATCCCTCCTCTTTCCGTTTTGAGTGGGTGGTGACTGTTCCCATGTAGTGATATAATTGAACATTTCAGGCCAGAACATTCCATTACTAAGCCCCTCTAATGATCGGAATATAATGACGAGTATAATCACAATCAAGTTACTGCTCGAAACAAACACAACAACTAAAATCATCATCAGCATACTGAAAATTGAGGATATTAAGATCGTCGTTTTTGATGATTTTGTTTTATTTGTAATATATCTTCCCAAAAATGGTCCGGCAATATATGTTATTGCGGGAATAAAGGAAATTAGGCCAACGAAACCCGCCGAAACATCATCTCCAAAGACATAATTATTTGGTAGAGCTAACCCATAAATTGCTGCAAAGAACGTACGAATGAACGCTGCAAGAAATAAAGGTGCAAAGCGATACTTTCGAATGTTTTTCTTATTCATATTGAGATCAGCTCTAACCCTACCATTTTTAGCTGTAGGTGTAATCAATAAGGAATCGGTTGGATAATGAAGTTTTCGAAATCTAATGGGGAAAAATGGTCACGATCAAAGATTGTATCGGAATGATCATTTTTTGATCGGAATTTGCAATGAATACTAGAAAAAAGTGTAAAGATTCCATCAAATTTGGACATCCATGAATTTAAATATAAAGTCATTTTTGTCAATATTTTCGTCGTAACTTGATTAAGAGTAATTAAAAATTAACACGTTTGAATAATACAGAGAAATTCTTGTTAAAAATTCATTTTCTACTAATTTCCTATATTTCTCAGAAATTTCTCGAAATTAATTTTTGATTTTACCCTTATGAGCTGGTTAATAAATCGGGTGATTTTTTTATGTTTTTTTTTAATTACATTATCAAATTTTTTTTGGTTAATTATCAAACTCCCTCTTTTCTAAGTTTTATAATTATAAATTTGTGGGGATACTCGACTATTTCTCTAGTATTCTCGCTGAATTAATTTCAAAAATCTCTAATAGACTCCTATCCTAATCCAAGCGTTCTTCTTTACGCTTTAATCCTTTCTAAATTCATGGAAACTATAGTTTTTTTTATATAGATTTATAAGTTTGAAACACCTTATAATAAATAAGGAATGCATCTTTTTTGCCATTGATTACTTTCCTCCGCTAGTCAAAATTTTTGACAATTAAGTAATTTACTAAAAAATTTGCATTCCTTTCTCTTTTTTTATTTCTATTTTCCTCCCAAATATTTAATATGGAATACACAGTTGATAATTTATGGATATAGTAAAAAATCCAATTATTAGTGCCTCTCGTCGCACGGATATTCCGGCATTCTTAATGGATTGGACAATTTCAAATATCCAACAAAAATACGCAAAAGTTGTTAATCCCTTTAACCGCAGTCAAATCTCCAAAATTTCTCTAGATCCTAAAGATGTCACAGCATGGGTCTGGTGGAGTAAGAACTTCAGTCCTTGGATAGACGCCTACACTAAATTTCCCGTATTATTCACTCAATATCCAATCCATATTTTTAACTTCACAATAAATTCCTTATCAGAACTTGAATCTGGTTTAGATTTACCACTTGACAATAGATTTCAACAACTTCAATGGTTATTAGATACTTTCGGCAAAGAGCAAATACAAGTGCGATTTGATCCTATAGTCTTTTACAAGAAATCTGGTCAAGACAGTATTTACAACAACCTCTCAGATTTTGAGTATATTATTTCTCAAATTTCTAGGATGGGAATATATAAACTGATATTTTCATTTGCTGAAGTATATTCGAAAGTCAAGAAGAGGATGCTACATCGGGGGAAAGAAATCCAAATTTTGACTGTAAAGCAGAAGAAAGAAGAAGTTGATATTTTATATGAGATTTGCAATCAATATAATGTCAGTATGTATGCGTGTTGTCAGCCTGATTTAGTTGGATATAAAGGGATTCAACAAGCACATTGCATAGATGGCGAACTTATACATAAACTCTCAAATGGAAAACTAATTTTAAAAAGAGATACAGGTCAGAGAGAACATTGTGGGTGTCAAAAATCACGAGATATTGGAGGTTATTCAGGGATTTTCAAATGTAGGCATAATTGCGATTATTGTTATGCCAATCCTACACGAAAATAACTACTTTTCATCGTTATCCTGAAAATTCTCTCCGATAATCTTTCGCATTTTTTTCATGAACGCCGATTTGGAGGATGTACCTTCATCGTCATCGTTTTCGTCTGACAGTTTTTCTGCCTTTAATGAGCTTTCTTTCTTTTGTTTCTTTATTCGCTTTATCGATTCCACGGTTTCATCATGTACTTTAAGAATTGGTTTCAGGTAGTCTGGTAAAGGTGTGGTTTTACCCTCCGGATTTTCCTTAATTGTCACATGGATATGATCATCACTGACTTTTGCAATCTTCATCTCTATACGTTCCTTGATGGTTTTCATGATCTCTTCAGCTAGCTCAACCTCTAGTGGTCCTATCTCTTCTAGCAGTTTCGTAATCTGTGCCCACAATTTTTTTGGTGTAGACTTCATTTTTCTATAAATATAGAATCGATCTCTTTCCGTTAGATTTTGATAAGCAACTTCGTATTTTTTCCCAGCGGGATCGTTTATAGAAACATGAAGTTTCCCCTTAGAAGTGTAAATGTTCGTGAGAATTACCCAATGAAAAGAAAATCCCACCATTATCCTTGCACCCTTCGTGAATTCGGAACGCAGGATCTTAATTTTTTTATTCGCAATTGTTGTTTCATGAATTTTAAATTATTTTTCTTAAAAAAAACAACGCTCCTGTGCCGTCAGATGTTGGTTGTTTAACAAATTCATAACCAAATAATGCCATCAGAATTCTAATCTCAGGATTGTGTTTGAACATATCAACATGTTGCGAAATTACCCACTGAGTGACTAAACCATTGACAAAAAATTCCTCATATGCATTCACAATCAAGTTATTTTTCATTTTATAATGATCTTGTTGATGAAATCGTAATACAGACTCTAAACCAACATAATAATGGTCAAGTTCTTCCACATTTAGAGATTTAACATAATCTGAAACGGGATTCGGAACCGCAGATTTCAGCAGTAAATATTCGAGTGCGTATGCCCACTGAAATTCTTTACGTCTTTGTTCTATTACGGTGGTTTTAGTGAAATGCTCCCAGACTTTATCAAGTAATTTTCCAATTTGTTCATTTTGAATCGGATCGAGAAGCATCAGAATCGAACTTAAACCGCATGCATTTGGTAACTGTAGAAAAAGAGGGTATTGAGTCCTTACTGACTCATATTTACCATAGTTTTTTTGCTTTTCAAGAAATTTCTGGGCTTTTCTTTCTACTTTTTCACTAGGTTTTTCGGAAATGATATGTTCAACAGATTTGAATAGTTCTTTCTGTTTAGATTCTTCTTCCTTACTAAAATCTTCCACAACGCTTGAAAGAATGTCAAGATCCTCTTCTCCATTAGTTTTGTCTTCCTCAACATCTTCTTGAATCTTAGTATCTTCCTCTTGATCATTTTGAAGATCTTTCTCTTGATCCGTCATTGCGTTGGTCCCTCATAGTATATTACGAAGAACAACCGATATATATTAACATCTTATCCCATTAATAAAAAATAAGCGCAGACGAGGGGACTCGAACCCCTGAGTGCGTAAGCACACCGGCTAGCCAGGTGGGCACGAAAAAATGCCAAAATTCGAGGCCGGCATCGTTGCCGCTTGATTACATCTGCTTTAAAGAAAAATTATCGACTTAAAAATCTTCTTCCGTTTCTTCTTCAAGTATTCCCGTTTGTTTTAAAAGATCTTTAATTTGGTCGCTGGATTTTTTTACCAATTCATTTTCGCTTAGATTAAGAGTCTCAACAACCTTGTCCCCAAATTCAACTAAGGTCTTAATAGCTTGACTAGAAAACTCATTCATCTGTTTTACGGTGGATTCACCGAAAATACCTGTTAAAAAATCTTGAAAGTTATCATTTAGTTTTTTCAATACATCGTCGGATTTCTCTGTCATGAAATATGTCTCCATGGAATCAATTTTTTATTGAATGAATGTGTCTAATAATTAAAGTTTTATTC
>JAEOTN010000081.1 GCA_016839865.1 Promethearchaeota archaeon
ATTGCTAAACTCATGTCTTCTTTGGTCAATTTCTTTCTTTGGGCATGTCGAGATAGTTCTAATGCTTTGCTAGTTAATTCTTTAGCAACCGCTTCTAAATAAGAGATTAATTCATCTACTGCTTCTCGACTAACCATTTCTGCCCCACAGCTCTTCATAAGCTCTTTAATGGGGGACCAGGCAAATACTTTTGGCATGATTGTTTCCTCCGCTAGGATTTTTTATAATTTTAATAAGAAGCCCTTTCCAGAGCATTCATGAACTATATATTGGATTCCATTAATAAATTTAACGGTGGATATACTTTTGGGCGAAAATATGGGCGTTCGACAAAATTTGGAGAAATTGTATTTTCTGCCAGATCTCAAGAACCGAGGCACTAATTCGGAGATCATTTTCCGATATGGAACGGTAAAAAGGATGGCAATGAAATTGGTAATTACCAGTGAGATATTTAAAAAATTAATGATATTTTCATAGATTCATTATTTTTGGGGATTCTCATGAATTAACTCCTCATATCTGTTCGTTTTTTCCACTTATAATAATGAGCAATTATTTATTTTGAGGGAGTTGCTACTATGAAGTGTATGTCGCCAATAACAATCGGTTTGATACCTGGAGATGGTATTGGAAAAGAAGTGGTTCCTGAAGGAAAAAAAACTTTGGAGTCAATAAGTGAAAAAACCGATTATGAATTTGAGTTCATGGAAATATCAGCAGGAGGTCAAGTGTGGAAAACAACGGGTCAATCTATTACCGAAGCATCTTTTAATAAGTTGAAAACGGTAGATTCCATCCTACTTGGAGCACTAGGGATTCCAAGTTTACCACAAGGTGCTGCAGAATATGCAGTGCTTCGGATACGACAAGAATTCAATCAATACGTTAATTTACGCCCCGTGAAGTTATATAAAGCATTATATGATATTTGTCCTTTAAAAATAGAGCATATTGGGGCAGGAATTGACATATCTATAGTACGTGAGAACAGTGAAGGTATTTACCGCAGAATTGGAGGAAAAGTGCAAGATCGAACCAGTATAGACACAATGGTGTTCACAGAAACTGGTGTGAAGAGAGTGATGAAATTTGCCTTTGATTTCGCAATGAAAAACCAACATACGAAAATCACTTCGGTTGATAAAGCAAATTTATTACACACCTCTCAAATGTGGCGTTCTCATTTTGAAAAAGAGGGCAAAAAATATGCGAAACTAACCAAAGAAAGTTATTACATTGATGCATTCTGCCAATGGTTAGTCCGAGCACCATATCAATTTCAAACAGTAGTAACTTCCAACATGTTTGGAGATATTATCAGTGATGAGGCTGCATTCTTAGCGGGATCATTAGGGATGGGGGCTAGCGGAAACATCAATCCCGATCCCAAGGGCATTTCCATGTTCGAACCAATACATGGATCAGCTCCTGATATTGCGGGGGAAAACATTTCAAATCCAATTGCTACGATATTATCCGTCAAGCTGATGTTTGAGCATGTTTTCGAAGATCCGTACATTGGAAAGCTTATCGATACAGCAGTTGAAAATACAGTTCACAAAAAACGAACGATAGATATATTTCCCAAAAAAAATCCTTCGAAATTAGAGTGCGTTTCAACTCAAAAAATGGGAGAAGCAATTCGAAAAGAAATAAATCAATTACTAAAAAAGTAGCTATTTCTCAAGTAAATCCCAAATTTTTCTCTGGATTTCAGAGAGATCCTCTGAGATCTCTTCCAGATGCCCTTTAAGTCGTTGATCTGAAGAATTTATTTCAGGAGGATCACATATATCGGTTGTAAGATCGATGTAATCAGTGCTTGTGAGTCGACCTCTATCACGCAAATCTCTATCCAATTGCAGAATGGTATAATGGGGAGGAGCCCCGTGCTTAACAATTATTGGATAAGGGAGACGTTTAACTTGTAAAATTTTTTCTTTCAGTTCTTCAGTTTTCCTTATACTCACAAAATCATTACAGGTAGGGCAAAACCATCTGATAGATTTCTCAGACATTAGTGATCCTCTATTTTTTCTGATTCATTTCTAATTCTTTTATGCGTGTCAAGGAACGATTGAGATCGTTGGCAAGCCGTTCCATTTGCTTTTCGTATTGCTCTTTTGTGTACATTCCTTTCTTGTATTTTGATTCAACGAGCTCCCGCAATTTTTCAATGGAATTTAGTTTATTCTTCAATGTTTCCAGATCTGCAGCGATCTCTTCTTTTGTGAGTTTTAAAGGTTCAGGTTTAGGTACTTCCTTCTTCTTAGGTTTTAACGGTGTTTTCTTTTTTCTTGGTTTCGCAGACTTTGGTTTTTTCGGCATCTCTGTTAATGGAGGTTCCTTTTGTTCTTCGGGTAATGGCAAGGGTTCAATTATAGGAGGGAGTTCCTCTTCTACCTTTTTAGTAGTTTCTAAAATTTGTTCTTCTGAAGATAAAATCGAATCGATGATTGTCTGAATTTGATTCTTTAGAATATTAACTTCATCTAATAATCCGTGAAAGAGATTGGCTAGATCAGATTTATTGGAAATCAAAATCTTCGATGTTAGATCCATCTTAGAATTTGGGATTCCGCGATTACCCACAGATGATATGGTACTTTGTTCAACAATTGGTTCCCGAATTGTTACTTTGGGTTTAATTTCTCCACTTTTAATTTTACCACGATATTCGGTTTGTAACCATTGGAAGATATTTGTACTGAATTCTGTATGTCCCGCATGTTCTAATCCCCCTGGAATATCATTACGAAACAACTCGTAGCTTCCAACTCCAATAACTCGTCCTTCTTGAACCTCAACAGTAACAACTAATGGACTTGAAAAGGGTTCTGACTCTTCATTCGAAATTGCCACAGGAACGACATTTAAACCAATTGTACTTAAACTACATCCAGCTCTGAAACACAGGGATGTTATTCCTTCTGTAATTGGGTGAGGAGGTGTGAAATTTGTAACTTCTGGAAGATTTTCTAGTCCAAAATTATGGGAGTAATCAAGTACTTGATCATTTTCAAAGCTGAACCCAAATTTTTCTACTAGCTCGCTTAGGTTTGATCTCCTACCTTTATCTCCACCTGCATGGGATAAACATAATAGTCCACCCCCATCTTCCTTTACCCATTGAGCAATAGCATCAATTTCATTGGAAGAAAATTTTGCAAAATCGGGGCATGGGATTACTAAAATATCAAAAGGAGATAAATTTTGCCTGGTTATGGGGAATTCCATAAATGTCTGACAGACAAAACCAAGATTTGTCAAGTGGTTTTTCAAGTGACCGTAATTTCCGTCAATCTTACCTCGAGGTTTGTGGGCTTCATCAAAAGCTACATAAAATGGACTGTTCTTCATTAATTACTCATTCCTAGTTTACTCGTTTAGTACTTATTGATATTGTTATAATGAGTGAGATTTATTGTTTTGCGAGGTGGGAAAAAATATCTGTTCTATATTTCCATCTTCTCTTTTATTACATTTCAAACTCTATATATTTCTACTCTCAAAATTCACTTAAAGCTCGATTCTATCAGCACTCCTTTTGTTTAAATTCCTATTTTTTCGTATATCCGTAATGCAACTCGTAAGTCGGATTCAAATTCACTCTACTCCTTTGCTGGAAGAGTGTACCCGTGTATCTAAAGCACTTTACAATGTTGCATTGTATGAAGCTCGACAATTTTTTTTTAAAACTAGGAAATGGAAGCGTTATGTGGATTTATGGAGAAAGTTAAGAAATTACGAGCAGTACCAACGTCTTTCCTTATTATGCGGTTCTCAAGTACCTCAACAAGGCTTAAGACAGGTAGATCAGGCATTTAAGAGCTTTTTTAAGTCTATGAAAATGTGGAAAAAGGATCCCTCTAAATTTTTTGGAAGACCTAGGTTACCCAATTATAAAAAGAAAGGAGTACGCAATCTTTTATTTTTTACTAACCAACAATCTCGAGTTAAAAATGGATTTGTATATCTAACTCGAAAAATGCATAAAAAAGGATTTCGACCTATCCCTTCAGATTTACCTAGTATTATAGGAGTAAGGATCGTTCCTTGGGCAGATCGTTACCAAATCGAGATCATCTACGAAAAAGAACCTCTAAATCTTGGTTTGGATGAAAACCATAGACTTGGGATTGATATTGGTTTGAATAACATCGTAACTGCAACTGATAATTATGGAAATGTTCCATTTATTGTCAAAGGCGGTGTAGTAAAAAGCATTAACCAATATTATAACAAACTGATAGCAAAATACCAAACTATAGCAAAAAAATGCAACCAATCTGATTTAACTAAGCGTCTAATGGTGTTGGATCGCAAGCGAAATAACAAAATTCATGACCAATTTCATAAGATCTCCCGTGCGATTATAAATAATTGTGTCAAATATGATATCGGAACAATAGTAGTAGGATATAATGCCGGTTGGAAGCAAAAATTGAAGTTTATTAAGAAAACCACCCAGAATTTCGCATATGTGCCTTTTTCGAAACTTTTACATATGCTGGAGTACAAAGCGAAATTATTGGGAATTCTATTCTATCGAATAACAGAGGAATATACCTCCCAAGACTGTTCAGTTTGCGGGGTACGTGATAAATCCAACCGTAAACATCGTGGATTATATGTATGTAGTAATTGTGGCAGCGTGATGAATGCAGATGTGAATGCTAGTCGAAATATTTTGAAAAAAGAATTCCCTAATACCATTTGGTTAGGGGATAGAGGGTGTATGGAC
>JAEOTN010000544.1 GCA_016839865.1 Promethearchaeota archaeon
TTCATTCGGTTGCTAGCAGAAGCTTTTGATGAACAAAAACTCATTCTAAAAAATGCAAAACGTCAAATCACCTTGAAAATCAATGAAGTTCTCAAAAAAATGTTCGAAAAAGCAGGATAGGCTTAATCGTCTTTCTTATTATTCCGCAATATTTTACGAACAGCGGGATATTTCTTTGCTAATTCTTCCTTTGTTGGTAACAACTCATTATACGGTGCGTAATCTCTACCAAGCTTTACTTCTTTTAGATTAGACTCAATAATATCTCTTAGGTTCTGATTAATTTCATATCCAAAAAAATGGCGATAATATGTCTTTGCACAAATAGCGGTTGTTCCGTTTCCCATAAAAGGATCAAAGACAATATCTCCTGGTTTAGTTGAGAAATTAATACATTTTGACACTACATGTTCTGGTAATTTTGTACTATTCTTTGCTTGACCTGGACGATATTTACGTGGAATAATCCACACATCCTCAGGATAATGTTCGATTTTGTTGAAAAAGTATTTCTTCGAATCTTTTATACAAAACAAAACGTGGTAATGGCTAGTCACATACTTTCGCTTTGTAAATACTCCAAATTGATATTTCCATATGATGTGATTTAATAATTTAAGATTTGAATGGTATATTGCGTCTAAGATTTCTTTTAAATGGGTCCATCCTGAAAAAATATAAGCGGAAGCGGTATTTTTCATGATCCGGGGTAATTCACGTATCCACGTAGCGGTAAATTCTGGATAATTTTGTTTTGATACTTCCTCATATCCTTTCGGAACAAAATCACTATTACGGTTATATAAGTTTTCTTTATTTGAAAAATCGATTCCGAAAGGAGGATCTGCGATGACCAGATCTACACAATCCTCTGGAAGATTTTTCATCCCGCTAATACAATCATTATATTGAATTACATCTAGTGGAATTTCCGCTTGACATTCTATATATAATTTGGATGCTTCCTTCTTTGACCAGTCAAATTGGGGTCTAAAGTTCATAGCTGCAATTCCCGGCACATAAGGATTTTTTCGCTTTTTTGCTACCATCAGACTACACTTATTCTACTTATATTTCAAACACAAATTTGCATAAAACGTTATCCATTTATTAGGAGCACCTCGTTTTCCGACTTTCCAATATTTGCATTTAGCATCTATGTCTAAGAGATATTCTTCTTGTTTAGTTTTATGCTCATTAAGAACTTTCCACGCGGATTGCACTCGAGTATCTTTTCCATATCCCATTTTGGATAAGGGTAGGAGGACATCGATTAACCCAAACCGCCATGTGAATGGAAAAAATGTATGTCCTGCTTCTTTACTGACTCGAACTTGTTTGTCCGAACTTGTATATAACACATTACGATTAAGAAAATATTCCACAATTTGCTTCGCAAATTGTTCTTCCCACATTTCCGGTAACTCCGTCAGCGCATATAGGATCTTTGCGCTACCACGCACACAACTTTTTACAGGTCTTCTTTTACGCTTACCCTCATGTGTCTCACAAAGATATCCATTATCCCACCGAACAGATTTTTTCATTAACTCTATTGTTTTCATCACTCTTTTATCCTCTTTAAAGCCCAAACGGATAAACGTACGCGTATTCATTCCATAAAGGCATGAATAATGTCTAAGAAAATCACCATCGGGCTGTTGAAGAGAGAGATATCGGTTTGCTGCTTTATTTACTAGAGGATGCTCCTTGGTCAATCCCAACTCAGCAAGATATGCAAGAATAAAATGTGTTGTGTTCTTTTGATAAACAACCCCATCTCCGAACACTTTCTTGCTTCTTGGATTTAATTCTTCCCAATATCCATCTGGATGCATTGCATCCAACATCTTTTTCACTGGTGTATAATTCACAATCTGTTTTTTTGTGGATTTGACATCTGGATCCGTTTCAGGTAAATCTAGAAGTTCCACCATGGTGCGATATCTTAGTGAAGGATTTTCTTTTTCAGTTAACCATCCTATTACGGAGTTTGGAACTTCCATTTTTTCACCCGATTTTTTTTTGGAGCTGATAGAAGGCATTATTCAAAAGATAGATTTGAGCATTTTAAAAACATATAGGATTAAAGGATATAAACTCTAAGTTGTGCCTATTCTTTTGTTTATAAAAAACTGTGAATCTGAATTTAAAATTATAGTACTATAGAACCAATTTTTTGAAGCACTATTCTCTAGATTACATGGAGGGAACAATCTTAGTTAATATAAAAATTGTGAAATCCCATCGAATTCTCTCATGGTTGTTAGCATTTTTCTCATTAGGCACAATCCTTACCGGTTACGCTTCAGCGCGAAAGTGGATTGAAAATTACTTCACTATGAATACCGTACATAAAGTGTTTGAGTGGATGTTTTTAGCTGTTTTAATCACGCACATCATCTTAACTAGTCTATACTTCAAAATTAATTGGAATAAGATACTAAATAAGACGAATAACAAGTATGTTCGACGGTTGAATATAGTTAAAGCGAGTCAAAGGATTACTGCTTGGCTGATATTAGTATCAACAATCATTGTCGTGGGTTCAGGATTGAATAATTATCGATGGTTCGCGGAGACTTTAGGTCAATTCAAAATATTTTCACTATCATCACACCGCATAGCGGATGGTATATTGACTTTTTTAATACTTGTCCATATCTCCTTGGGATTCTCGACTCTGCTCGTTCGTAATCGTAAAGCAGTCCCAAAATATGTCATTCCAACTATTGTTCTATCTGTAATCTTGATTGCTGGTACGGGATATCTAGAGTATATCGGGTACTCCAAAGGCCAAGGTGATTCGGAACATCCGGATTCTGCTTCAATTATGATCCGTGCACAAACTTTTTCATTTAATCCAAATGAAGTGGAATCTATTCGACCCGAAATTTTTCAAAATAGATCGTTTTCTGTATTTGATATTTTAGTTCATTTAGACGATAAAGGAAACATCAGTATGGTGCATCACTTTGATGTTGATATGAATACATACATAATAGATACAATAGATGGGCGATCTGATTTATGGTGGTACTCAATTTATTATTCTGGAGGATGGGATGAAAGAAATGTATTCAGAATGGATCACTACCCCTGGAAAGAAGGTGCAACTATTAAGATTTTCCAGTACACAAGTGATTATCGCTTGAATTTAATTTACAACACATTCCAACAAGAAATTTTGCGATCGCAATCCAATAACGGGACCATAATTATTCCAGAAGTTGAAATTAACGGTAAGACAGTTGATTATACATTTACGAATGTGACAGTAACAGCTCATAATTTGAGAAATGATCTATTTCAAGAGGATATTATCACCGCGATAGATGTCATTATCAGTCTTGAAGAACAAGGGCTTATCAATTCCTATCAATTGCAATGGTATGATGAGATTGGAACCGCAGATATTGTGCGTAATTATTGGGTGAATGGAATTGATGGAGATAATGCTTATGGAACATGTGGATTTGTTTATGAAGCAGGAGACCATGATTTTGATGGATTTAATGGCAACCATATTCATTTACCATCAGATTCAAGAGTGATAAATAGCCCAGAATATGTATTATTTTTCTGGATTTGTTTGTAAGCCTTCGATACTATGACTTATATACAACAAGATCCCACTTTTTTCTATGGAAATATCCCGAGAGGTCGCAAATCGAATTGTATTGGAGAAATCTCATCTCACTCAAAACACTAAAACTGATAATATTGTTCAGATTATGGAAGATTTGTTAGGTTTACATGCAACAAACAA
>JAEOTN010000082.1 GCA_016839865.1 Promethearchaeota archaeon
TATTGGAAAGTTACAGGTCCAAACGTAGATCTTGGTGATAAAATGCTGTATTGGGTTGATGATGTATCCAATAAATTGGATGAAAATGCAAGTAATTTCATTGATGTTGTGAAAAGTGTTCTTCGAGAACAAAAAAATAAGACTGGAAAGCCAGGATTAATAACTGCGCCATATGATTGTGAGCTCCTAGGTCATTGGTGGTTTGAAGGGCCATGGTGGCTTAACCGAGTTCTTAGATGGATGGAAGATGATCCTGAGATTGAGTTAACCAACTCACGCTTATACATGGAGCAATTTCCACCTGATAAGGTATGTCAAATCACAGAAGGTTCATGGGGCCAAGGATCCAGCCATTGGGTATGGTTAAACTCTTGGACAACTTGGACTTGGGAGAAAGTTTATGAATGTGAAGTAAAAAATGAGGAAGTTGTAACAAAGTATATTGGTTCGGATGATGAAAATGTAATTCGCATCTTGAAACAGTTAGCCCGAGAACTTTTATTACTTCAAAGTAGTGATTGGCAATTTCTCATTACCACGTGGTCAGCTCGAGATTATGCCGAAAATCGTATTGCTCTTCATTATGAGAATTTTAATCGTCTACATAAAATTTTATTAGATTACTCTGATGGAAAATACATAGCAGAAGGAGAATGGGCTTTTCTAGGTAAAATTGAAGCAAATGATTCTATTTTTCCCGAATTAGAGTTATATCCTTTCACAAAAAAGTAATAAAATAATACTTTTCTTTTTTAATATTGTTTATTCTGTGCGTGTTTCCACATTAATTCGGTTAAAGTAGCAAACGATTCTTCGACATTGACGCTTTCTTTTGCACTGACTTCCGTATAAGATCTACATCCTCGAGAACGAGCGACTTCTAAAGCTTCATGTTTTTGAACCTTTCTTAAATGCTTGAGATCTGATTTAGATCCTACAAGCATTATAGGAACATTTGGATCATAGTTCCGTAGAATTGGTAACCAATCATCAAAATGGGAAAGAGTAAGCATATTTGTTAAGGAGAACATAAACATAATCCCATTTGCTCCTTTTAAATAGGTAGGCAACAAAAATCTGAACCGTTCTTCTCCACCAAAATCCCAGATTTGGAGGCGCACAGTCCCAATTCCTTCTAATGTTAAATCTTTGATAAAGAATTCTACTCCAATAGTAATCCTAGTGTCTGTCTTAAAAATACCCGTAATAAATTTTTGGGTAAGACTTGTTTTTCCTACGCCACCGTCACCTGCGATAACTAGTTTGAATACTTTCTCGTAGCTCATAAGTTAATCCTCAATGTCCTGTAAGATTTCTGGTTTATCCTAATTCTAAGTAATGTATTATGAAATGAATCTTTCTACTAAGAACAAAATAGAGCTAATATCTTAAATAACTATCCTAGAGAAATAACAACGCTTAGGATGAAGAAGGAACTTTTTTGACGATTTTACATGGATATAGTAGAAGTAAGAATAACAAAAACATCAGTCTGTAAATAAAAAAAAAGAAAAAATTTAGGTTTAGATTCGATTCTTTCGACGGGTAATCAAGATTGCTGCAACAGCAACTAGAGTGATTCCAGCAACTACTAAAATTACAGCCCAGAATCCAGGATTATCCCATGTCATGAATACGCTGAAGGTAGGATCGTGCCAGATACCTTCACCAGTTCCATCAAATGTTGGGTAACTTACCGCATAAATCAAGATGGCTGAGCTGATGTTTAAGTATCCCCCGGCTTCGAAATTCTGAGATGGATCATCAGCATTTTCATACTGTATGTTTGCACTAGCATCAAACGCTAAGAATGCAAGTGGAATTGTACAAGTACTTGCCGGATGAGTTGTTGTTGGACCGGCATCAAGACCTTGTTCATAGTCTGGACCTGCGATATCTACTGAAGCAACTGGAAGATCACCAGTGTAATCTCCTACTTTAATAGTTCCTTCTCCATTAATGGTTGCATTATGCACAGTTTCATTCAATAAACCATCTTGGTTAACATCAATATTTTCCTGTGCTTCCACTTCGAAATGCAAGTGGAAGTGCAAGATTGTACTGACGTAAATCACCGCGAAGTCCAATCCCAATAAATCGGGGTTGATTCCTGCTCCATCATTCCAATCCGAGAAGTATTGGTCAAGTTTGATAATTCCTTTGGCCATCTGAACTTCATCATAATCTGGCACTAAACCAGAATACTCACCAGCTTCAGTTGAGGTTACTACTTCCTTCAATTTAGGAGTAAAAGTGAATCCCAATTCAATGTAATCAAGGTTATCGAATATTGGATCTACATCTGAAGGGCTCATACCGATTGGAATAGCTGCAATATCGACATTTGTGAGCTCGATACTCCACTGATAACCGGGATTTCCATCGCCATCAAACACAAGTACAGGAGCATTAAAGGTCACGTCACCTATAGAACCGAAAGCAAACCAATAACGTGCTTCCGAACCTGTAATAATGTCGGATTCTACATCCCCTTCTGTAATAGTCGTGCGTTCTACATCGGGTATATCATTTGCATTGACATCATCATACGCAATGAATCCCATTAATGAATGAGTCATCAAGTAGATTTCGATGTCAAGTCCTTGGAAAATTCTCGCGATACCAATATCTTCTAATGGATTACCTTCTCCACCTTCGGTATCAACTGCATGTTGAATGCCTTCTACAATTGCAGAAACGTTGATGTTGATTTGGAAGGATTTGAACCAAAGTTCGATCAAATTGAACGACATTCGACTCCATTCTCGATTGTATATACCAGCTTCTCCAGGAGATAACAACCATTCCATATATTCGTCACCAGTTGGATTCCATGCTGAAATGTCAGCAGGATCTAAACCAACAGTCCAATTCACATCATTACTAAAATCTCCATCGTTATCATACACTAGTTTTTCCTTAACAACTGCATAATCGTTGGAGGTTGTGATGTTGGTTGTTTCCCATGATATCATGTTCATTACAATCAATTCATCTCCACTAATGATGTCATTGATGTGGAAGAACAAGTATGTTATAGCAGATAGAATCTGACTGGCAATTTGTTGCCCTACTAATGCAATTTCTGCTTCGGTCCATTCTTCAGGATCGGTTTCCATTCCTTCAATTAATGTTTTCACATTTTGGGCTGCGGTAATCACTTTATTAATTGCTGTGATGAAAGAGTCATTGTTATCCCAAATAAGGAACACTACTGCAGCTCCATTGGTTTTAGTTACGGTAACATTTCCAGTTCTGGTAACTTTAACATAAGGATGTACATCTGGCGTGTTTAGAGTCGGATATTTTTCTTCCCATAAGAAATAGTATTCTTCTTCCCCACTATGTGTTTCATTCCATGTTTCAGTTTCCTCAAATTCGGCACTAAGTTTGTAAACATGTTTAATCTCATCTTCAACAAAAGTGAAGTCAAAGATGTTCATAAACAAGAGTTTAAATACTTCTCCCAGTGCTCTACCTGAGGGTCCTAAGCCTCCCAGCATTCCAAAAATACCGCCTAAAGCACCAAACATAAGTTCTGGAAATTCTGACATACCCTTACCATCCGTGGGTAAAGTAAAACCACCCGGTGGTCCGTCTGGTGGTGATGAGACAGCAATAGTTGGAATTGCTACCATCGCACTTACAACCAAGAGAGTGCAAATTAAGCTAGTCTTTAATTTTTTCATAATATTTCGCTCTTTTTTGTTCAAAAATTATAAGACAATATAAAATGTCTAAAAAGTATAAGACAAAATTCACCTAAAAATGAATTCGTTCGAGGGAACTAGAAATTATGTGCTAAAGCCGACGAATTAATAAATTTTGAATATCTTTAGCTAATTATTTAAAAACGCTTTCTACGTAGATTTTCTTTCATAACTGGAATTGAATTTTCACTATTTCAATCAATCAACAAGCAAGATCACAGATAATCCCTTTTACTTAAAATGGATGGAAAATAGCGTCATATCAATAAGAAAACACTATTTGCGGATAGGAATGATATAGACGAAAATTACGAATTCACTTGTTCAAAAGGGAAAAACTACAATCCCAATGCATTCAATCCATACTCCTTTTTTGCATATTTTTTCAATGCTTTCCATTGTAATTTCGAAGTTCCATAATACTTGAATAATGCAATTCCTAACCCAAAATCAAAAGTTCGCATTTGTTTTAACATTTCCTCGACATTGCATTCAACAGAATTCGTGATGGCTAAGATTGCTTGATTTTCATATTGTTTCATGCGTTTTTTCATGTTTAAAATGGAATATTTATACATGAGCCAACCAAGAAATGCCCAATAAAGACCGTCATCTCTTGTACCTGCTAAATATGGATATATCATTGGAGAAACTGCATCCATATACTGACCCATTTTTGTCCAGTTTTGTCCTAATCGGTTACGCGTAAAAATTGGGGGTCCTGGTAATGAAAACCATCCTGTAACACAATCTGAATCAATACTTTTGATGCGTTCGGAAAGTTTCTTTCCATACTGTGTAATAGTTTCTTCTTTAAAATCGTACCATTCATTACTTTTCAAGATTTTTGTAGGATCACCATAATTTCTTAGAAATTTAGATACACAACGTTCACAGCAACAAATATCTGTAAATGATCCATCATAACGAATATAATCCGCAAAAAATGCTTCTATTTTGTATTTTTTTACAACTTCGCCGGCTAAATCCACTAAATAATCCACATGAGCACTATTCGGGCACATGAATGAGGTCGTAGGTACGTATCCAACACCCCGTGCATCTCGTGCAGCCCCTTTTATTGAATCATTTTTATTTTGAAGGAATGGAATTTTCTTTTGTACGTCAATAAATTCGTTTCCTGAGGGTAAATCCACTCGCATCTCACCTTCACATCGTGTGGTGGAATCTCCCGGTTTATAAGGTACCTTGAATCGTCCCCCTTTATCATCGTAATCCTCATGCTGCCCTGATCCTCCATGAATACTAACCCGATCTGGATGTATATGTCCTTGATATGCATCATTCATGCTAGTCATTGAAACCATAATTCGGATATTGCTATCTTTTCCTACATCTATGAATTCTCCAAGAATGTCTCGCTCGGTAGGATTCCACCCAATATTCGTCTCCCATAAACAAGCTCCATCTGTATCTTTAATTACTACTCCTAATACATTGAAATGGTGTTCCTCAAGATGGTTGATAATCTCTTTTACGGGGAGTTCCTCAGCAAATTCATAATCCAGTTTTCTGAATCCTGATGCTCCTCTAACGGGCATTAATCCCATGGCAAAAACTTTATCTGCTTTAAAACTCTTCTGCATCTTTTTAATTGCATCTTCTGGTGGATTCCAGTATTTTTTCCAAAATTCTGCACAATACTTGTATTTATTCATTTATTTCACTACTCTAAAGCTTTCAATCGATGAATTGCTTTCATATCTGCTTCAGTAACGTTATGGTTGACCGCAATTTGCGATAGAAGTGAATCTAGTGTTAAATATGTGTTGAGTTCAAACTCTGGTAGGAAATTTCTGCGGTGTTTCATTGTAACATTATACATAGAGAATCGATCTCGTCTACCCGGAATAACCAAACATCCATCAACTCTTCGTGTAAATTTACCCAGATCAGAATCCTCAAAGGAAGTGAATCCATAGATATTCATACCCGTAATAAACGCTTGCATACAATAGTTCAGAGTTTGCGAGGTAGATCCGGATCCCGAAATAACGATTGCTAAATCGTTTTTTCGACGTAAATCCCAATGACCCATAGAGATTACACGAAGATCCTTGGTTACCTTACCATTTTTTACTTTATGCAAATGGCCATAACGGATTCCTGCGACATGATTGATAATATCGTCCCTGCCAACACCTTGGAAATATACATGCCCAGTATTTTCAGGGTTAATAAAAGGTTCGATAACACTGATAAATTGAAGCAAAGAATCTAAATTGTTTTCGAAATGACCTATAGACTTCTCAAATAAATCTAAAAGTGCTTGAGAATGCATTACAAATTTCCTATTAGCTTCACCTACGGTATCATTTATTGCACTACCAATACACGATCCAATTACTGCTGAACAGAATTCGAATTCAGTTCCTAATGGGGCAAAAATTGAGTTCTTTTTCTGAGATGGGTTTAAAATTAGTACTGTTTCTGGAAATTCATCCAGCATCTTTTTATTCTGGGTCATTCCAATGACATTAAGTCCGTCTTCTTTTGCAGATTGTGCATGTTTCAAAGGAGACCCTGAACCGGAACCTGAGTTGAAAAAGAATATATCCCCTTTCCTCCAAGGTCTAACATTTGCATTCGCAGCAGGGAATATAATCGGAAATCCATTATGCTCCAAACAATCCTCAGTTAGCATCATAGACTGGAGTGAGCGCCCCTGTCCGTCAACGATTACTGTCTTTTTTTTCTTCCGAGCATTAATCAGAAGCTTGAATATGTTCTTCAATTGATCATAATCCAAAGATTTCAAGGATTCTTTTACACAATTCATCAGGTATTTGTAAGCATCAAAAAAGATCTTGAGTCCAGACATCATTTCCTCAACTAGTGAATTAATGTGAAATATTAAGAACAACCCTATTAGGGGGGAATTAAACCCGTTCTAATATAAGAAGATCCTTGGTGAATTGCATAAAAAGATTCAGTTCTCTCCAAGATGAATTTTAGAAATAACCAGCAAAATTAAAAAATCTCCATTTTTTACTTAACATATACAACTTGGAAAAAAACCATAATGTCACAAATTTATCTCCCAGGAGCATGTAGTGTTGCTATTAAATGTAAAGATGGTGTAGTGCTCGGAAATGATAACCGTATTACCAATCTAGGTGGATACATGGTAACTTCTAAAAACACGAAAAAAGTCTTTAAACTCACCGAAAAGGTCGCAACAACTGTCTCAGGTCTAGTAGGAGATTTTCAAACCGTTGTTAAAATCATTGTTGCAAATGCGAATTTATATCAACTTAGAGAAAACGAACCTATGTCTACAATTGGTGTTGGAAAAATGCTGGCGAATATGTTATTCCAACGGAAAATGTATCCCTATTATGTGAATACAACTGTTGCAGGAGTAGATAGTGATGGACCGAAAGTATATACTATGGACGCTGCCGGATCTTTAATGCCAGATGAGTGGGGTGTTAGTGGTTCTGCTGCTGCAATGGCGGCTGGTGTTCTAGAAGCTGACTTTGAACCTAACTTGACTGTGGAACAAGGTGTTAAATTAGTTGAAAAAGTAATCCGAGCCTCAGTAAAACGTGATGCTTTTTCTGGTAATGGAATTGACATTCTTGCAATTACAAAAGATGGTGCTAAAGAGTATTCAATGCCTATTTCTGAATTAGGGGAATAAACCCCAATTCAATATTTTAAAAAAAATTATAAAATTTTACGAATTTCTTCGATTTGTGAATTTACTGATTTCTTAATCGGTTCTATAAGAGATTTAAGTTCTTTCTTGGTATTTTCTACAAATTTTGTATCTTTTATTGATGGTAAGTTGATCTCAACATTCAAGATTGCACCGAGAAGACCAGAATATGCATTTTGAATTCCGACTGCAATATCAGATAAAGCGTTCTGATTTCCTTTTGCTCCTATTTGAAGCAACTGATCTATAATTAAGCGACAAGTTTTTGCTGTATCCAATGGAACTTGAGCTGCAACTTTGTATTCTTCTTGAATTTTTACAGAACGAGTCTTTTTCTCTTCATCCGTATTTTTTGGCATTTTAAAAGCTGCCATCACTCCGTTGAATGCGTTGGCATCTTTATCGACTGCCTGGGAGAGGTCCATAGATAACTTATCAAAAATAACTAGACTTTTTTCCATCAATTCTTGGATTTTTTCATATTCTTCTTTTCCAATGGTCAATCTACATACCATTGCACCAAGAGCTGCTCCCAATGCACCATTTAACGCAGCAACGCTACCTCCACCAGGAGCGGGAGAATCAGAAGCTAATTCTTTAAGGAATGCGTTTAGTTTCATTTGATTCAGTTCCTTGGTTTCAGATTGGATTTGTTGGAGTTTCTTTTCGATAATTTGGTCTCTTTCCCATAATGAATTCAATTGCAGATGATATTCAGCTGCATCTAGTAAAGCATCATTCGGTATCATCCCATATACCTCAGTTTCGGTAATTGCTAATCCATATCTTTTCACTTCATTACGAACAGTTTCTACCACTAAATGCATTGGAGTTCCCTTATAATTAGTCAAATTCATTGATATTTGCACATATGGCTTAGTTTCAAACCCCATTGCCTTTACATAACGAAATCCTCCATTCTTGTGTCGTATATTTAATGCTATTTTCTTTGCTAGAGATACATCTGTCGTATTCAGATAGATATTATAGGCAATGAGAAATTCACGAGCACCTATGACTGTAGCTCCTGCTTTTGGTAGTTTTGAAGGACCAAAATCTGGTTTTCGGTCTGGGTCTGATTTGATAGAATCTTTTAATCCTTCATATTGACCCTTTCGGATGTTTGCTAAATTTTCCCGATCTGGTCGGGTAGCAGCTGCTTCATACAAAAAGGTTGGGATTCCTAATTCATTAGATACTTTTTCTGCCAAGTTTTTAGCTAAATCTGCACATTCCTCAATTGTTATTCCCGATACTGGTACAAATGGCACAACATCGGTAGCACCAATTCGTGGATGTTCTCCTTTATGATCATCCATATCGATCAATTCTGCAGCACTTTTAATGCAAGCAAATGCAGCATTAAAACAAGATTCTGGTTCTCCCACGAGTGTGATTACTGTGCGGTTATGGTCTGGATCACTTCGTACATCTAAAATTTGTGCATCACTGGCGTTTTTGATGGCTGATACAACAGTACCAATTACTTCTTGGCGTTTTCCCTCACTTATGTTGGGGACGCACTCTATTAATGGCATGACTTCATTTATCTTCAAATTTATTTAAGAAATTTGATCTAGCATAAAAATTACAAAACCTTGAATAAATCAATCAAAGAAAATTAAAAAAAA
>JAEOTN010000083.1 GCA_016839865.1 Promethearchaeota archaeon
CCATTTTCCTTGAGCTTTTTTGTAATCGCTGAAAATAATTTCTTGTGAGCTCCACTTAATATCGAAAGTAAGAGCGCATCCGGATCTTCTTGAATTACACTCTGAACCACATCTTCAGGAGTTTGATGCAATCCCGTATAAATCACTTCAAATCCTGCATCACTTAATCCATGAGCAACAACTTTTGCACCACGATCATGACCATCCAATCCCGGTTTTGCAACTATGACTCGTATTTTTCTCTCATTTGCCATTATTCGTCATTCTCCTCTCTAAAAGACCGCCTCTTCTCGCCAAGTGCCATACACTTCTTTGAAAATGCCGATTATTTCTCCAACTGATGCATCCGCTCGAACGCAATCAAGAATAAAAGGCATCAAATTTTCATCCGTGTTTGCTTTTTCTTTTAGTGTGGATAGTGCTTTAGTGATCTTTTCCTTATTACGTTTGTTTTTAGTGTTTTCCAATCTTGCACATTGTTCTTCTTCTACTTTTTCATCGATATACAGAATTTCTGGTCGTTCAAGCTTTGATTCAAATTTATTAACTCCAACAATGATGCGCTCTTTGGCTTCAATTTCCTTTTGGTATTGATATGCTGCACGGGCGATTTCTTTCTGGAAGAAATTTTCTTTTATAGCAGGAATTACTCCGCCTATTTCATCAATTTTCGCGAAATATTCCTCAGCTTGTCTTTCCATTTCATCGGTTAGTGCTTCCACATAATAGGAACCAGCAAGAGGATCAATTGTATTTGCCACTCCTGACTCATACGCGATGATTTGTTGAGTTCGCAAAGCAATTTTTGCTGCTTTTTCTGTTGGGAGACAAAGTGCTTCATCAAATGAATTAGTATGTAAAGATTGAGTACCACCAAGAACTGCAGCTAATGCTTGAAGAGTGACTCGTGCAATATTGTTTTCAGGTTCTTGTGCAGTCAAGGAAACACCTGCAGTTTGTGTATGGAATCGCATTTTCATGCTGGCAGGTTTTTTAGCACCATACTTGTTTTTCAAGCGTTTTGCCCAGATTCTACGAGCAGCACGATATTTTGCAATTTCTTCAAAGAAATCATTATGAGCATTAAAGAAGAATGATAATCGTGGTGCGAAATCATCTACATCCAGTCCTCGTTCCATTCCTGCTTCTACATAAGCAAATCCATCAGCCAGAGTGAAAGCTAATTCTTGTACTGCAGTGGATCCCGCTTCTCGAATATGATAACCTGAGATACTAATTGTATTCCATTTAGGCACATGTTTAGTACAGTATTCAATTGTATCCACAATTATTCTCATTGATGGTTCAGGTGGGAAAATATACGATTTTTGTGCAATATATTCTTTCAAAATATCATTTTGAATGGTTCCTGTGAGTTTTTCTGAAGGAACACCTTGTCTCTCTCCCACAACGATATACATTGCAAGGAGTATGGAGGCAGGACCGTTAATCGTCATTGAAGTGGAAATTTTGCTCAGATCAATTCCGTTAAAGAGATTTTCCATATCAGATACAGTATCAATTGCAACACCTATTTTACCAACTTCACCAGTTGACATCGGATCGCAACTTTCATAACCATAAAGAGTAGGGAGATGGAAAGCAACACTAAGTCCGGTTTGTCCATTTTCAATTAAATATTTAAATCGTTCGTTTGTTTCAGTGGATGTTGCAAGTCCTGCAAACATTCGCATAGTCCAAAATCTTCCACGATAAGCAGTAGGTTGCACATGTCTTGTAAAAGGGTACTCTCCAGGAAATCCTAGGTCCTTTTTATAGTCCAAATCTTTGATATCATTTGGTGTATATAACGCTTTAGAATCGTAATCCGATAAATTTCTATAATATTTTTTACGTGGAGGGAACCTATCAGTAACTTTTTTTACGGTTGTTGTTTTCCACCGTTCCAGTTCCTTTTGGATGTCGTTTTTCTTTTCGTTTTTTTCAACCATAGGAATCACGTCAAAACTCTATACCTATCCTAGCATTTACTCCTTTTTGAAATGGATGTTTTTCTTCTACAACTTGGGTGACGTAATCAGAAAGCTCAATTAACTCGGGGATTTTTTCTCTGCCCGTTAGTATAACTTCAATATGTGGGTTACGAGATTTTAGGCATTGTAATAGTCTTTGTAAATCTACCAATCCTAATTTCACTGCAGTATTGATCTCATCTAATACCACAAGATGGTAGACCTCACTTTTCAAGACACGTTCCAATAAATCCATACCAAAATCAAATTTTGCTAGGAATTCAGGTGTACGCTCTTGATTAGGCATTAAGAAGGTAGGATTGCCGATTTGGATAATAGGTACTTTTAAAATCTGAGTAAAAGTTGTGTATTCTCCATAGGTGAATCCTTTAGGCTCAGAAGATGCACTGTGATTCTTGATGTTATACTTATCTAATAGATCATCTACTTTTACATTTAGTCGTTCTAGAAAAGATTTTTCATTCTCCGGATAATTGCTCGATTCTTTAAGGAATTGGATGATAATTGGATTGTGGTTATGACCAATGGTTCGTATTACCTTACCAAAAGCAGATGTTGTTTTTCCAGGCCCGTTCCCATATATACAGTGGATTAGTCCTTTCATGATCAGATGTAGTTGCAGAACCGAAATATAACTTACTTATTTAGTCTAATAACCAAAGAAAAGAATCTACAGTTGACCTTGAAGTTTTTTCAATCTTAATTCGAGTTTTTTAACTTTTGACGTGTTGCCATTAGAATAGAGGTGATTTTCGATGATATCTATAGCCTTTTGAGTCATTCGGATTGCCTCTAAGGTTTGATTTTTCTTTTCTGCCATTTCAGATGATTTAATAGCGTATTCCAATTCAATTTTCTTATTTTTTCGCTCAGTATCTCCTCGAATCTTAGTCAGTTTCAAAATTTCCCTGTGTAATCCATGAACGTTTGCTACAACCAATGCTTTTTCGTATTCTTTTAAAGCTTCAGGATAGATAAGATTCTTTTCAGCCTTTGCAGCATTTTTTCTATAGTTTGCAATAAGTTTCTGTGCTTCTGATGCATTTAATTTCCTTGCATTCAATTCAACTTGTTCCAATTCAGAATCATGGGTGATAATTTCAGAAATGCTTTCAGATTCTGCGACTCTACGGTTCTTATCAGCTTCATCTTGTTGTAAATTCTGCTGAATCTCTTCCAATGATGTAGGAATGAATATTTTTTCCTCTAATAGCTTATACATCTCATATAAGATGAAATTTGATTTGAATTTCAGGCTTTTTTTTACATTTTCTAGTAAATTATACACAAAGAAATATTTCTTAATCCCTAACATATCTCTCGCGATGTTGAGGATTGTAGTTTGAATTTCCGTTAGATTTATGGTCGGTGGGATTGTATGGGAGATAACTAATGGAAGAACCAAATGAATCTCAAAACTCTTCACTATAAAATCTATTGCTGGGTTGTTTTCACCATTAACAACTCCTTTTGCACTAAAATCATCAATTAACGTGGAATAAAAAGTTTCAAATTGGAATTGGAACTTATTTGTGGTGGTCTTTAGTTGTTTTGTAGCAGCATTGTTGAGTATTAGACACACTCGAGTTTGATTTCCGGTTCTCATCAATAGATTAAAATGTCGATATTGGAATTCATTAAACGTCCAGCTCTTTGATTCTTCCCAATATTCATTTTTTGATGTGACTTGGTCACTTTCTGAAAATGCGACATTTGCATGAATGAATCCACTCAACAGAGAAGGATCAACATCTGTATCCATAATGGGGTAATCTAACATAGTTAGACCTGATGCTTTCTCTAAAATCAAAATTCTACGAATATTCAAAACATCCAAGAATTTCTTCCATATTACATCCATGTTGTGCTGTAATCGTCGTCTAGGTGTATCAATTTCCTCGTGCGTGATCTTATTTGTCTCAAAATCTAATTCACTAAGTTTAGCCTGAATACACTCCATGCATCGGTCAGGATAAGCAGCACACATTTCCTTCTCCAGCCCACAATCAAACCCAATTCCATTAAGCTCAAAAAACGGCATATTTTCCACGAATCAAAGATTTCTTATGTAAAATAACAACAACAGATTCCTATATTGCTAAGTCGTTAGAAAGAAAATTAGAAACTTTGCCATTCTATGGTACTCGAATATTGTAGTTCCTCAAACTTATCTACATCTGAAAATTGGAAATTGAAGATTTTTATTGTCCCAACATTTTTGAAGTCTTTTAACGATGAATTATATTATGATTGACCGGATCTTGATAATGAATCCTTCTGGAA
>JAEOTN010000545.1 GCA_016839865.1 Promethearchaeota archaeon
CGAGAAGTTCAACAAGATGTTTTCTCGGTTGGCTCAGAATATCATTTAGTACATTGCATCAGTTCTGATCATCAAATGGATGCAGGTATTGCATACCATTTTAATAAAAAATTCAAAATCAAACCTCTTTTATCTAAAAAAACTGTAGAGGAACTGAAGCATCCAACCTGTATCAAAGGCGAAGGAACTCGAGTGTTCAATTTAATTACAAAAGAACGATATTGGAACATTCCTACTTATAATAATTTGCAGGAATCACTTATAGAGATGAAAAATCAAATAGAGAAGGAAAAAATCACAAAAATCGCTATGCCCAAGATTGCCTCTGGTTTGGATCAGAAGAAATGGGAAAAAGTCCGTGAAATTATTAAAGATGTGTTTAAAGACACAGATATTGAGATTTTAGTATGTTACCTATAAATTCTTATTGGAATATGAGCCTAATTGCTTTATTTTCTGCGCAAATTCTTCTAATGCCTTTATAAGCGAATTTCCTTCTACAACGTTATCTTCATACACACAAACTCGGGATTTGTGGTATCCTATTGAATTTAGGAACTCAATTGTGTTTTCAAATCGTTGTTCAGCTAGTTCAATTGCACCGGGGTACTGGCATTTTTCACTATTACAAATTCCAATAAAAATACCGTCCACTTTCTCTTGAACACATTTCAATACCATTGCCCGATCAATTCGGGATGCACACATGACTCGTAGGAATTTCACATTAGTTGAATAAGATTTTTTTGTGGCATCAATCGCACTTTTCTTGTACTTACTTAACCAATTGCACACGAACGCAACAACTTTGGGATTTTTCGCTATTACTGACGATGCAGTTGACGATTGAATATTTCGATTTCTCCTTGCCATTAGGTTCTATCTCCTGATTGCTTTGTAAAATGTGCAATTTCCTCGAAATATAATTCATCGCTCCAATTAACCGTTGAGATTGCGTTTACAGGGCATTCGGCTCCGCATAATCCACAACATAAGCACATTTTGGGATCAATCACAGCTTTGCGGATTTTTCGTTCTCCAAACACAAATTGTTCGGCAGTAATATTGAATGAAATTGCTTGGGATGGACAATTTTTAACACAAGTTCCACAACCAATACATTTTTCTCGATCTATCTGCATTATTGCGCAACCAATACATCGAGTTGTTTCCATCGTCCCTGATTTTTTATTCAATCCTAATGAAATTTCTTTAAAGGTGGTATCACGCTCTCTTTCAGAAATCTCATCAACATGTTGACGTTTAGTACTCCAGTTTTTTGGATTTAAAGGAGGTAATGGGATAACTACATCATCTTTTGTAAATAATTTCCCAGTTCCACCAAGATACATATCAATAGATTGCGCAGCTGTTCGTCCATGTCCAATTGCGTCAATCATAAGTCCTGGTTTTAACATGTCCCCTCCTACAAAAACATCCGGTAATCCTGTTTTTTGTGTGTGTTCCTCTGCACTTAACCATCGATCCTTTCGGAACCAGGTTAATCCTTCCACATCTTTAAGATAAGAAACTTCAGGACTTTGACCGATTGCCATGATCACTGTATCAACATCGTATTCTACGTTTTCATCTTCACAATATTGAGGACTGAATCTACCATTATCATCAAATACGTCAGTACACTGTTTGAAAACAATTTTACGAACATGGTTGTCCTTAGTTGTTAAAATTGCCTCCGGACCCCAGCCGTTGTTAATATCAATGTCTTCATCTGTACATGCCGCGATTTCGTGGTCCCAAGCAGGCATTTCTTCCCGTTGTTCGAGGCAAACGAGTGTTAATTCTTTAGCACCAAGACGTTTTGCGCTTCGAATCGCATCCACTGCAACATTTCCGCCTCCAACAACTACAACGCGTTCTCCAACTTTAGGGAGATCTCTCTTATTGTATATGGCTAATTTTAGGTCTCGGAGGAAATCTACTGCTTGATACACTTCTATAGCATGTTCCCCTTCTATGCCAATGTAGTTCCCTTTAGGCAAACCAGTTGATAAGAATACTGCATGGTATTTTTTACGTATTTCTTCGAATGAAATATCCTTACCAACCGTTGTATTAGTAAGAATTTTGACTCCTAATTTTTCGATTAATCCAACTTCCCATAGAATTACTTCCATTGGTAATCGATATTCAGGAATTCCTACAGAACCCATTCCTCCTGGTACAGGTAAGGATTCATAGATCGTAACAGAATGTCCCAATCGTCGTAAGAAATACGCACAAGTCAATCCAGCCGGACCCGCTCCTATGATCGCGATTCTTTTTCCTGAGTTGGGAAGGCACTCCTCCTCTAAACCTCCGTTTTTCTGTACGTTATCTGCTGCAAAACTCTTCAGAACACAGATATTTAGTGCGTCTTCTTTCTCAATTTCTGCTCTTCTACATTGATCTTCACAAGGGTGAGGACACACACGACCACACATTGAAGAAAGAGGATTATTTCTTCGCATCACTATGTATGCATCAAGATATCTTCTCGCTGCAATCAACGATAGAAATCCTGGGATGTTTATGCCAGCTGGGCACGCATTAGCACATGGAGAAATATATTTCTGATCATAAATATCAGATACTTCTACTTTCTCGTTACTATGCTTTTGTGCAATTTTTTCTTTCTCATCGTTTGAGATAGGAGGTTCTGTGATAGTCATGTTTTCTTTCCTAAATTTTCTGTGTGTATTTTGCAATAAAAGCAGCGAGATCCATTACTTTGATTTTTTCAGGTTTCTCATTGCCTTCATCATCGGTTTCATTCTGGAAACAATTGAAATGAGTGATACACTTTGGACATGTAGTGATTAAGTATTCAGCTTCTGTGTCTACCGCTTCATTAATTCGGTTTTCTCGCAATATTTTTGTATTTGAGTTGCATGATCGAAAAGTCGAAACACCGCAGCAGTTAGAATCATCTCGGTTTGCTTTCATTTCTACTAATTCGATTCCAGGAATGCTTTTCAGAACTTTACGAGGTGCATCATATATTTTTCCACCTAATCTTCCCAATCGGCATGGATCATGATATGTAACTTTAGCATTAACTGGGAAACGTGGACCTAATAAATGTAGTAAATCTTGATCAATTAGATACTCGGTGAAATGTTTAACGTCAAAATTACAATCACTAACAAGTTTGGGATAATCAAATTTCCACATTCGGTACCCTTCAGCGCATTCCACAACGATTGTCTTCACTCCTGCTCTATTAAATAGATCCACATTATATTTTGCTAATTTCTTTGCAGTATCTATATCTCCAACCCAATAATTATCATGACCACAACATTTCGTTTCAAGCACGACAGGGATTATTCCTCCCTCATTCAGAATAGAGATCACTCCTCGAGGAGTATTTTTATACTGCGAACTGAATTGATAGAAAATGTTGTCTAAAAGGGACGTACATCCAATGAAATATGCAACATCACCTGTTTCTGCAATTTTAAGAGAAGGATCATTTTTTATGAAATCTATGTTGTTGGTTTTCAATTCAGAATCACTTTGGATTTTTGGGTAAATTTGCATGATTCCATCATGAGTCTGGATATTTTTTGTTGATTCATCTGTCAGAATTCCTTTCAGATACCCATATTCGCGAATCGCTTGGACAATTTCTGCAATTAGGACTCCCTCACCATCTTCTTCAGATGCCATAGGACAATAGATTGCACATTGCTCACATGTTAAGCAGTTGAATAGCTTCTCCTCCTTGATAAAAGTGTCTAAATCCTCCATACCTCGTGTTACTAATCGGTGGATGAAATCTTTCGGAGAAAATATTCCCAATAAATTAGTCGGACAAACCACTAAACATTTACCACATCCGTAACAATAATTTGCTAATTCCTTAACACGTTCTAACTTTTTTGAGAGTTCTGGTGGAATTTGTGCTTGAGTCATAAAGTTAACCTTTGAAAAACCAAATCAATACCTAAAATTCCCAATAGCACAAATTAAAGATTATTCCCTTGTTATTCCAAAATACCAATAAAACGTGAAGTAATTGATCTTTTCACATCGTTTAAACGATAAGAAATTAAAGATACACTGTGGATCTTCGACTCTTCCTTGATACCATACATTTTTATTTTGACATCATTTTGCGGATTTTTTTAATCCTTACGGGACTTGTCGCAGTCTTTTACGTAATTATTGCTATCATCGTAGGAATAACAAAAAAAAGGTCTGCATACAAGGAGAAGACTGTTACAGAATCTCAATTACCAAAAATTACTGTTCAAATTCCTACATATAACGAACTGGCTGCAATCAATTGCGTAAAAAAATGTTTGAATTTTGATTATCCTGAGAATAAAGTACAAATTATTATTGGGGATGATAGTTCCGA
>JAEOTN010000546.1 GCA_016839865.1 Promethearchaeota archaeon
AAAAAAGACATTATTGCGATCCGTGATGCTGAAGCGTTGGGTCGAAGGATGGCCAAAGTAGGAAAAAAGTTATTTCCTTGAAATAACTTACTAGATTGAACGATTTTCATCTAATAATTCGAGATAGTCCATCCACTTACGCCGATTACTCTTCCAATGTTCCTGCAGAACAAGACGAACGTATTTGTTACCTAACATAATAGTGTATATCTTATCACTCATGAATTCACACTTCCAAATGTGATTTCATCGGATTGCTTTTAATCTCCCAAAAAACTTCTCATCTTAGACTCTTTTTCTCCTTTTAATATTCGAAAACCTACTGGTGATTTACTCTTGAAATTTAAACGCGCTCTGGTTCGAGAACCAAGTAATTCCTTCTCTAAGTGTATCTCTTCTCACCCCCTTCATCATTCTGTTAGTTTAGAGCAAGCGAAAGTGCAACACCAAAAATACTGTGATGTTCTTACTAATCTTGGCTTAGAAGTGATTAGACTTCCACCTGACGATGCTTTTCCCGATAGTTGCTTTGTTGAAGATACAGCAATTATTCATAAGGAGAGAGCGTTAATTTCACGGATGGGTGCCATTGCTAGAAGAGGAGAAGAACAAGCAGTAGGTGATTACCTATCTGAATCTTTGAAAGTCGAAGTTACTGAAGCCCCAGGTACTATTGAAGGGGGAGATGTCCTCCACCTGCCTGGTTTTCTAATTTCTGGAATTTCACAACGAACCAATGACGCAGGAGTGCGTCAACTCTCAGATTGGTTACAAATTGAAGTTGAAAAAGTAATTGATGACTCAATTATTCATCTCAAAAGCCATGTGACTTATCTCGATAGGGGTATTGTGATCGTTAATGAGGCGCTATCAAAACATCCAATGCTTAATTCTTTTACTAAAATTATAACCTCATCAAAAGAACAATATGCAGCAAATACTTTAACAATTAATAAGTCAGTTTTAGTTCCGACAGGTTTTCCTGACACCTACCAACAGCTTACTAATAACGAGTTTGAAGTAATCACTCTCGATATGTCGGAATTTCAGAAATGCGAGGGAGCATTAACCTGCTTATCTCTCCTATTCTGAAAATTTAGGACGATCATTTCTATTCATATCTTTTCCAATCAAAAGTCTTCATAATATTATTGCTCCACCGGGCTAAAATATCAGGTCCGATATAATAACTAGCCTTAACTTCCGGAAATTCCTCAGAAATAGCCGCCATTCTATGAAGGAATGTATAAGTCCATTTATAAGGAATATTCACACATCCAACAACCGTCCCTTCTTTATCATTAATATAAAGATTAATATATGGAAAAAACTTAAAATGCTGTATTACAAGACGGAGATGGGAGTGGGTAAGTCCAGAAACATAAATAAATATCCATGATCCTAATCCAATATTTGAGAATACTGGGAAACGAAAAATAATTCGATTGCGTAGTAAATTATTCCAATCTTCAACAATTGCTTTTCTTGATCTTTTTAGTTGGTCTTCAAGAGATTTGTCATCCATAATTGAATATAATTGAATGAAACCGAGTAACTGAGCTTCCGTCTTTGATAAATTATATATTTCAAAATGGGGGTCTAAATTTGATTCAATTCCAGTTTTTCCTAGTATCAGATCCTTTTGCCAATTTCCCCCGAACTCTAATAATGGTGGTTTCTGACTCCATCTTTCATCTGTATTTATGGTTAATCCTCCGAGATTCCATCCGCGATATTGGTGTTGAAAAACCTGGGCCTTTGAGTATGGAACATTGAATATATCATTCATTTTTATAATGAATTCGGAATCTGAATACGGATATTGAATAATACTTACATAGGCTCGATATTCTGGAACAGGAAAGTAAAATGAGATATATTCCTGGATATCTATGGGAATATCCTTTCGATTAGTCTTGTGAATCAATGCAATGGTTTGATAACCAACTTTTGCCATATCAATTGAAAAGATCACACTTAGGATATCACATTTAATTAAATATTGGAGTCGACTAGTTACAGTTCTTACATCCTGCCGTGTACCATAAGCTAATTCTTTCATCTTTGGAAATCTATCCAAAGACTTTGAAAAATTGGGATTGGCAAGACGTTGAATAATCTTATAATCAGTTTTTCGAATCCGAATGTTCAGATCTTGAGAAATTGTTAGTAAAGTTCTCCTGAACTCTTCAAAAGTTGAATTTGCAAGTAACCTTCTATACAGCTGATCAGAGGACTTCATTGATTCGTACAATACAAGTTTCTTAGGTATTAGTACATTAATACCTTCAATCGAGATTAAAAATGAGTGAAAATTCTTCACATATGACTCAATATGATGGACAAATTCCAATTCGTGCCATTTCTGAAAGAATGGTAAGGTTGCAGTTGGAAAGATTTTTTCTTCCAATTCACTCCATTTGTGCCATAAATCAAATTTAGCCTCACCAGAACTCATTAAATCCTTAATTTTTTTCCAATAGATAAGAAAATCCTTAATAAAAGCAGTCTCTGAAGTTTTACTAATCGGTTTGATGGATTTTTCTAGGGACAAGTTGACAACCCTCTTTAAGACATTATTTATGATTTTAAAGGAAACAAACTAAATAAGTTTTATGTATTATTCTTTCTTAGTCATACTTATCTAGGGGGTTGTGAGGAATCCTAAATGCATTGCAAAAGAATTTGCACTGTAAGTTGGTTAAAAAAATGTTAAGAATTAGAAATCGTATAAATTTTGGATTGAATAATGGAACTAATATCTACAAATTCCTTGTATTGGCAGTTGTGATATTCTATTTCATGTTTACAGTCGTAATGGGAATAGCTCCTCCCACCACTAGTCCACCAGGCGGAATGGGTGGCGGCTAAGAAAAAAAAAGAAGAAATTAAGAAGTAAGAGATATTGTTAACTACAGATCCCGATATTAATTTTGGATTACTCTCGGCATTTCTTCCTGTAACCTTTTTTGATGATTTCATGATTACACCGGCAGGAATTGTCTGTAACTTTAATCAGGAGATCGAAAAAATCTTACCTCGTGTCATTTCATTCCTCGATGCACTTAAACAAGTAACGATGAAAAATTTTTATTTCGATATGCAATCTAAAAAGATAGGTACTTTGAAAA
>JAEOTN010000547.1 GCA_016839865.1 Promethearchaeota archaeon
ATTTTTCTGAATCACTCGGACCTTTATGAAAATCAATGAGTGTATTACCCATATCAAAAAGGAGAGTGGTAATCATTACGATACCAAGCTCATCCCCAAAAAAGAATTTTTGTGTGATTTATATTTGAATTCAAATCTGGTACACAGTTAATAGTTATTATTTAATGTGATTTTTGTTAGATTCACCTATGGCATCTTCCCCCCCAAAAAGAATTAAGGAGATTAAAGATTACCAGAAAATTGCGGCGGGTGAAGTAATTGAACGACCAGCATCGGTTGTTAAGGAGTTATTGGAGAATAGTATTGATGCAGGAGCCACAAAAATCACTATAATTATTAAAAAATCTGGAAAATCCCTCATTCAAATCATCGATGATGGATGTGGAATTCATCCCGATGACGTAAAAGTTGCATTTTTACCTCATACTTCCAACAAAATCCAATCTGCATCAGACTTAAACGCCTTACAATCTTTGGGCTTTCGTGGGGAAGCTCTTTATAGCATTAGTTCTATTTCGAAAATCGAGCTTATCTCAAAAACCCATACAGATCCCCATGGTATAAAAATTGAAATAGACGGAGGTACTGTAAAAAAATGTACCCAAACAGCAGCAGTTCCAGGAACCAGTATCAAAGTTCGAGATTTATTTTATAATACGCCAGTTAGGTACAAGTTTCTAAAATCAGATCGTGTAGAAATGGGGCATATTACCGATATTGTTTCAAGATATGTTGTGTGCTACCCAAACATCAATTTCAAACTGATCCATAACGATTCACAAGTACTAACATCTCCCAGTTCACCCGATCACCTCAATGCAATCTTTGATATATATGGCAAGGATACAGCGAAGAATTGTATCAAATTTTCTCTTACACATACATTGTTCGCAATTGAAGGATATGTAGGGGATCCGAAATTGGCACAATCTACATCCCATAATTCAAGTGTGTTCATCAATCAGAGGTACGTAGTTTCCCCCACGGTTCATGAAGCAATGAAACAGGGATATAAAGACTATATAATGATTAATAAACACCCATTTTATACTGTATTTTTAACACTAGATCCTGCGAAAGTAGATTTCAATATTCATCCAACAAAAAGGATTGTTAGATTTGAAGAGGAGGAACAAATTCTCTCCGCAATAATTGAAGTAATGCAAGAAGTTATAACAAAAACTTTCGGTCAGACAACTAGTACCGGACAACTAACACAATCTGTAACGAGTTCGAGTAAACCAATAGAGGATTTTGTACAAAAACAATCAGTATCATCACCATCGAAGAGTTCTCCTAAAGCACCGACTACTACAAGTCCTCCTAGTAAAAAGAAACGAGAGAAAAAAGTTCCACAATCTGAGAATTCTAAGAATGATCGGCAACCTAAGGAATCTGCTAGCAAACCAATCCCTTTAGAAGCTTTTGCACCGAATTTAATTCCACACAGACCACAATACTCCTCTCGGGATGATTGGATTCAAACGAAAACTTTCCCGAAAATGCGGTTGATTAGTCAATCAGGTCAGTTAAATAAAGTGTATTTTGTCTTTGAAGGAGAGGAAGGTTTCTATATTCTTGACATGCATGCTGCTGATGAACGTATTAATTTTGAAAAGGAAAAAAACGCATTTGAACAAGGAGGAATGAAAAAACAGAGGTTGATTGTACCATTTACGATCAATGTCCCCGTGAATATGAAGGATTTTCTAATTGAGACTCTACCTCATTTTACGAAATATGGATTTGAAGTGGAACATTTGGGAGGAACCACTTTTACATTGCGTACGATTCCTGCAATTTTGAAAACTGTCACAGATGCAAAAATCTTGACAGATATATGCCTGGAAATACTCCAGATTGGAAAGGAATCCTCATTTACAAAGTCAGTGGACACTATCATCAAGTACATTGCATGTCATGAGAGTATCCGTGGAGGAGATATGATTACAGACCCAAACCTTCCTAAGAAACTTCTTAAAAAGCTATCTCAGTGTGAAAATCCTCATCATTGTGCCCATGGGCGTCCTACAATGCTATTTTTTAGTTGGAAATATTTAGAAAAAGAATTTCATCGTTGAACTTCCACAACCTAAAGGCGGTGGATTCTTGGTTCATCAACAATTGCATCCGATGGATGTCTGACATCATCTTCCCAAGCGTAACTTTCCGTAGTTCCTACGGTAGAGGTGACCTTGATCCCAAGTGTATTAAGTCGTAAGATTCCTTCATTAATTAGATTTTGAGCTGCATTTTTATCCCTATCATGTTGGGAACCACATTTTGAGCATTTCCATATACGTTCATACAGTTTTAATTTGTTGTACTTCCAACCACAACATGAACATAGTTTCGATGATGGGAACCATCTATCAACGAAGATTAGGTATTTTCCTTGTTGTTCTATTTTGTATTGTAATATCTTGATAAAATAATTCCATGAAAAATCTAAAGTAACACTTTTTGCATGACTTTTGCTTAATTTTCTCATTGCTTCTATATTTAAATCCTCTAGAACGACTACATCCCATTTGTTTGCTATTGAATGACTGATTTTATGTGTCCAATCATTTTTACGATTGTGGATGTGTTCATATTTTCGTGTTAATCTTATTCTCGCCTTATTTCGGTTTTTGGAACCTTTCTTTTTTCGAGATAATCTTCGATGCAATAATTTTATTCGATTTTCTTCTTTCCGATAATAACGAGGATTCTTAAATTCATTTTGCGTTGAAACAAGGAATTTTGAAAATGACATATCAAAGCCTTGGATTTTATCATATGCTACTTCTGTTTTCGGCAAAATTTTTTGTTGTATTTCGAAATTAATAGAAATACAATATTTACCGCTCTTGGTTTTCGACACGGTAATGTGTTTAATATTTTCTTCAAAAACACGATTATCTCTATATTTGATCCAAGTTTTAATTTTTGGTAATTTAATCTGTTTCGCTTTAAAATTGATTTTAATATTATTATTTATATTGTAAGTTGTATAAGTCTGTTTAGATTTGCGAGACTTGAATCGTGGGTATCCAATTTTCCGTTTTTTTTGCAATCCATTGTAAAAATTTCGAAAAGCTACTAAAAGATTATTGGTAGAAGATTGTAATGCTTGTGAATCTACTTCCTTCAAAAATGGATATATAAGTTTGTATTCCTTTTCTGTTTTGTATTTATGACTATGTAATTTCTCCTTATTTTCTTTATACAATTGAAATATTTCAGATCGCTCATTTAACATTGAATTCCATAGAAATCGGCAACACCCGAATGTTTTATCCAATA
>JAEOTN010000084.1 GCA_016839865.1 Promethearchaeota archaeon
AGAATTATTAGGTATGATGTGGGATAATTCTATTTTCTTGACAATGGAGGGCACAAATAATGATTGTCAAACTAATTCAACCCTCATGTTTAAGATAACTGATCAAATTATCCATTTAAAAAAATATGATGGTAAAAAACAAATCTATTCGCAAGTGGAATTAACTGATTTTTTCTGATTGCTAAATATATTAGTTATCTTTCCAGGTATAAATGAGATTACAACATTCGTCCCCCTGCATCAATGTCTTTGTTCTAGTCAATTTGACATTTGGACTTAAGTTTTTTGCGAGAGAGTAATTTGCTCTACATGCAGTCCTATATCCTGGTTTCCCATCAAAACCTAACTTATTGAAAGTTTTAGCCCATAAACACTTCGTAAATTTCAGAACTAGTTTATCATCGGTGTCTTCAATGATGTCGAACGTAACAGAATTGTTCATAAATTCCGTAGTATACAACTCTAACAAAGATATTTTGAATTGGGTGAAATTTTCAATTTGATTCTTGTTTCTTGATTGGTTTATTTGAATTCTAGCTAATTCATCGATGTAATCAGATACTATTTGTAATGTTTTTTCTTCTCCAAATTCTGAAATAAACTTTTGAATAACTCCTAACATAGGTAAAAAACGAGCGAGCATGTAATCTTCATAACTAATCTCAAACTTGTTTTGAAATTTATGAGGAGGTTTTTCTTCTTCCATTTCAATCCAACTATTCTTTGACTTCGGTTATATAAAAATGAATTATTCCACAAGATGGTGTTGTTTACTCTATTTTTTTTAATCCACACCATCGAAAAATTAAAAGTGCAACCATTTTTACAGCGTTCATGATATCTTTAATGTTAATCCACTCATCTACTCCATGTGCAATCATTACATCACCAGGTCCATATAAAACCGTTGGAATTCTTGCATAATTCGTAAAAAGTCGCAAATCTGAACCATATGTGACACCCTCGATTCCTGGTATTTTTTTGAAGTAATCTATATGACATTTTTTCAATTGGGAAATTATTGGTTCATTTAAAGCAGTTTCTCCAGATTCAAATTGTCCCTCAAACCATTCGATGTAAGGAGGATTATTCTTTAACCATTCATCATTTTGAATAGATTTTCGAATCATTTCCAAAAATTTGTGTTTTGCACTTTCAACAGATTCACCTGGAAATACTCCTAACCTACCTTCTGCAATTAATTCATTTGGGATGGTAGATGGCCAATCTCCGCTTTGTATTTTACCAATACTGATAGGGGCAACATTTTTTGGATTTTTGAATAGTGAATGTTTGTATTTTGCATGCCTTTTTCGATCATACTCATCTATTGCGTGTAAAATCACATAGAACTTTTCGATAGCACTTATTCCTTGGTCCTTCATTGCAGCATGAACTGATTTACCGCGGATTTTTAACCGAAATGTAAGTGCACCAGCTTGAACAGGGCAAATTGTGAAATTTGTTGGTTCTAAAACAATTGCAGCATCTGCAGTGATTCCATTTAAAATCGTAGTTAAAGTTCCACACCCCCCAGTTTCCTCACCAACGACACTTTCAAGAATAACTTTCTTCCTAGGGGCGTATCCAAGTTCTTTTAATACTTGAATTGCGAAAATCGCCGCAGATAACCCTGATTTCATATCAAGCACTCCTCTTCCATATATTCTCTCTCCTTTAATTTTTCCACTCCAAGGAGAATCGGTCCAAAGTTCCTCATTACCTGGGGATACCACATCTACATGACCATTCAAAATTAACGATTTGTCATGATCTTGGGTTTCCTGTGTTTCCAATTCCTCCCAAACACCTATAACACAGAGACGATTGTCATAAGGAAAACCATCATCACTAAAGGCAGGATGTTCTTGAATTTTTTCGCGAGAAACCGGTAATATTTCCACAACAAGATCCATTTCTTTAAGTTTTGAAGCGATAACATCCTGTACCTCTTTTTCGTTTCCTGGTAAACTTGGTATTCTAACTATTCTTTGAATAAAACTCATAATTTTTTCTTGAAGAGTATCGATCTTATTCCATATTTGCCTTTCGACATCGCTCATAAGCTTCACATCAAAATAGTAAAGATAGCATTGATAATGTTGCTAAGTATTTTTTTTTCTCTCTTCATTTCAGTATCCAAATCTTTTTTCTTAATCCAGTCTTAATGCACAAAAGATGACTTTATTTGCTGCTGATTTATCCCGATCATTTGAAAAAAATGGTCTAACTTTGGATTTGATTCATAAATTCCAGTCAATTATATGGAATCATTACGAAAACCACCCAAGACCATTTCCGTGGAGAGAAACTCGAAATCCCTACCATATATTTATTTCAGAATGGATGTTGCAGCAAACACAGACTTCGACAGTTATTCCTAAATATAACGCATTTCTTTCAAAATTTCCGACGTTTTCTGACTTAGCTGAAGCCTCGATGGATGATGTACTTATTTTATGGCAAGGATTGGGATACAATCGTCGTGCAATTTGGATGAAATCAGCCGCTGAACTGATAGTAACCAAATATAATGGAATTCTGCCAAAGAATCCGGAAGTTCTAGAGCAATTTAAAGGCATTGGGCATGCAACTTCTCGGGAAATGACTACTTTTTCATACAATATTCCAACAGCATTTATTGAAACTAATATTCGAAGAGTAATCTTACATTTATTTTTTTATAACCGGACTAAAATTCGTGATAAAGATATTCTGGTTATAGTGGAGAAAGCTGTAGATACCAGCAATCCGCGGGAGTGGTATTATGCTCTCATGGATTACGGTGTAATGTTAAAGAAAACAGTGAGACCTGATCCAAACCATAGAAGTATTCATTATAAAAAACAACCAAAATTCAAGGGATCCAATCGAGAATTACGGGGAAAGATATTACGGATGAAGATCGCAACTCCCAACATTACCATTGACAAACTATCTAAAAAACTAAATCAACCAGACGCAAAAATTCGTGATATTGTTACAAAAATGGAAGATGAGGGATTTTTTAAGAATTCTGATGAACTGCCCCTATTTAAAGGAAGGGGATTCACAGGTTGTTAGAACCTCTTTAACACTGTTGGGTTGTCCAAAAACCCTCTATTCCCTATCCTCTCGGATTTAGGAACTTCTTTGTTCTTATCTTCCCTTCTTCCCCACGATTTTATTCGCAGTAGCACATTGAAAATACTTTGTTTTCATGGACAGCTATGCTTTTTTTTAACGAGGAGAGCAAACCAACCTCAATTTTTCCACAAAAACATTTTCAGTCAGTGCATTATTTTACGTAGTATTTTGGATATATAAGGGTGGAGGGGATGGTTTTTTTTAGATCTAAAATCGAAATTCATTCCCTCCCTAGAGGAAGGGGTATTCTTTCAATCAAAAGATAAAATTATATTCTTGGTTCTTTTAAACTGCAAATATTATTAAGACCGAACTTACAATTACAAAAATATAATCGATTGAGTGCGAATTTCGTGAGTGAATTACCTACTTGGGAAGGATTACTTCCTTCTATGCCGGCAACTATCCTTAATTTATTAAAAGTGGACCAGATTCCGACTTTCATTCCCAATCCTATAGACCCCGTGATCCAAAATTTCAAGGATATTAAACGTGTTATTATGGTGGTTATTGATAACTTAGGATTATTTGAAATTACGTACTACAAACCGGAATTTCTCATCCAAAAAGCATCAGCTTTTGTTTTGTTATCAACAAAAAATCCATACACACTGGGAGTATTCCATCAGCTATTCTTTGGTGGATTTGAACCCAAAGGATTTCATTTACTAAGAAAACTCAATGAAAAGGGATTGAAAACATGCTTCATTGGAAGAGCAAAAGACGTCAATCGTTACTCTGGTGGAACCACTATTATTCCAAAGGATTCTGATATGAGTACATGGATAGAAGCTGCAAAAGTTATTAATAAAAATTCATTCACGTTGCTCCATTTCTTAGATTTTGAGAAATTACACCGTCAAAAACGTGCAACTCCAGAGGAACTTATTGAAAAATTAATAAAACGAACAGATAAATGGTTATTATCCCTGTGGAAACAGATGCGCAGAGGAACTCTTATGGTTATTATTGGAAACCATGGTCGCTACAGATTGGATTTGGAATATAGTGGAAAAATTGCAGAGTGGAGAAAAGCTTCTGTCCCAATTGCAGTTTTAGCCCATAAACAATAATACTTCTTCTATTTTTACCCAAAAACATAATTATATGCTGATTCTCATGTTCCGAAAACAAACCGACTATTCTGAAGAAATGGCTGAGGAAGTAAATAGGAAACTATCTGATTTTTATGAATTAATTCGTGGAAAACGAGTTTTACTTGGATTTACAGGGGGTTTAAAATCAATGATGATGCTGGAATTAGCTCGACCAGTTGTAACAGCTATGAAATGTCTATTCGTGGAAACCTCCTATACCTCCCCAAATGACTTACAGTATGTAAATGAATTTGAAGGATCGGGAGATAATACGGATATCGAGACGGAAGTCATCCAAAATTTAGAGTTAAATCAAAATATCTTAATTTTAAATTCTGATGAACGAGATTTTTTCTGCAAAAAAGGAATTACAGAAATTTTAGAAAAACGACGGATAGGAGGTAAATTCGATCTCATCCTAGACGGTACCGATGTTGAGCAATATCAATCATTTTGGAATGGAAAACAACAATTTGGTGATAATTACCACATGGTTTTTGGGGAGATTGGAATTTCGAGGAGCGATATTGTACACTTATCGAAATCACATGGATTTAAGTTTAAACGACATCCAGAAATAAATTTATTATCTCGTTTTGCTTACAATCTTCCTGTTACTGAAGAATTACTCAATTCTGTGATGGAGATGGAGAAATTTGTTAAAGATATGACGAATATTCGACTTCTAAGAGTCCGAGTTCTGGATACCCAACATGTTATAATTGAAGTCAGACAAAAGGAAATTGCGAAACTCTTGGATGAAAAAACACGTAAGAAAATTTTTGCCAAATTCAGTGAGAAAGGATTTTCTTCAATAAATGTTGATTTAGCTGGTTATCGAAGGAATAACTTAATCAACCGTTAGAATCTAAACAATTTTATAACTATTTTTTACTTGAATCAAGAAATAAGGGAGCTACTGTCTTCATAACAATCCTTGTTTTCTCAATGATATTATTGACTATTTCCGTATTCATTACCATTGATAAAATGTACTGCATACACGTCTTATGGTACAGATACAATCCTTGATTCATGAATTCCAGATGCATATAGCGTAAAACTGGATAATTAGGAAGTAATTGTAATCCATAATCTCTTGCATTTGTATAACTACCTTGGAATATGTGCAAATATACTAGTGAACCTATTCTCGTAACATGCGCGGGAAAATTAAGTTCATTGATGACTTTGTTTAGACCATCTTCCAATTGGTGACCTAGCTTGTCGAGATGTTCTATTTCTTTTTTAGTATAATTTTCAAGAGATGCAATACCTGCACACATTGATAATACATTCCCATTATACGAACCTGAATGTGATAAGTGCGGGTCCTTTTGGATATTGAACCATTCCATTAGTTCACCTTTTCCACCAAAAGCTCCAATTGGTAATCCACCCCCTATGCATTTACCATACGATGTAAGATCAGGTTCAATTCCAAGGATTTCTTGGAATCCACCTAATGAGTGCCGAAAAGTAATAACTTCATCCAAAATTAGGTATATCCCATATTCCTGAGTAATCTCTCTTACGGCTTGAATATATTGTTTGGTTACGGGTAGTCCAACACGGTTTATTACGGGTTCGATTATAAACGCTGCAATATCAGATTTATGAGTAGTAATAATAGTTTTAAGGTATTCAATATCGTTAGATGGAGTGATAAGAACGTGATCTTCTAATCCCAATGAGAATCCTAATTCGGGGTTCAGTTTTGGTGGATTTTCAGAAGTATAATCTGCGCACACGTTTGTTTGCACATAATCCGTTGATCCATGGTAGGCACCATCCAATTTAATTATCTTTTTTTGTCTGGAAGCAACCCGAGCTAAGCGCAAAGGAAACATGGTAGCTTCTGAACCTGATGCACAAAAACGAATTTCATCTAAGGAACTCACTCTTTTCACTAAAATCTCGGCGAAATTCAATTGAAGCTCTGTAGATGTTGCATAAGCGGTCCCTTTTGATAATTGATCTTGTAGTGCATTGATGATAGGTGGAAAAGCATGACCGTGTAATAGACTGCACATATTATTATTGCAATCGATATATTCGTTACCATCCACGTCATAAAGATTGAAACCATTCCCGTGGGTAGCATAGATAGAATATGGATAAAAATTTGCGACATTTCGAGTTCCCCCACCAGGAAGTATTTTTCTAGCTTTCTCAAAAAGACCTTTAGATTTCTCGGTTTTTTTCAAAAATCGTTTGAGGATGTCTTCTCGGATGGTGGTTTTAGAACTCATTTTTGATATCCAAAGTGGTGGAAACAATATTAAATTTGTATTATGCATTTACATACTAACTTCCTACATACTGAGACCATTTTTACCATGTATGTATATTGTAACAAAATTCGAAGTGAAATATTTATGAAAAACATCCTCTACATCGATTGTGCTAACTCTGGTATTGCAGGTGATATGTTTTTAGCAGCACTATATTCAATTTGTGATGATCCAAAAATTCTTGATGAAATCAAACGATATGTAACAGAAAACCTGTCTAATGTAAAAATCGCCCATGCTGTATTCCGGAAAATTCACCGAAATGGACTTTTTCCATTCAGATTAGACATACAATTCACAGAAACCCATCCTGAGTTACACGTGGAGGAAATTAAAGAACACATTATCAAGCTCAGTAATCATCTTCAGCTCTCTCAAACAGCAACTGAATTTGCATCTCACTGGTTTTCAATATTACTTGACGCAGAACGTGCAGTTCATTTATCAGATTCTCAAACTAAAATACACATACATGAGTTGGGTTCGATCGACACATTAATTGATATTTGTGGTGGAACTGCATATTTGGACTCCTTGGGCGTATTCTCAAAGGATAATATTGCAGTAGTATGCAGTGAAGTAGCCGTTGGTGGTGGAGTGGTATCTATTGCACATGGTACCGTACCAATTCCAGCACCTGCGACTTTAAAAATAATTGAAAAATACCAGATCCCTATCAAGGGTGGACCAATTGAGAAAGAATTATTCACACCAACCGGAGCAGGATTATTAGGATGTTTAATCGATACGAGAAACCTTACATTTTCTAAGTTTATCCCCTCTCTGAAAATTCAAAAAGTTGGTTATGGTACTGGAACGTTAGGAGGAGAAAAATTTCCGAATATTTTACGCATCGTTTCAGGAAAAAGTGAAAGTGTTATAGATACCATGGTAAATGATGTAATCGTTCTGGAAACGATGGTAGATGATAAATCTGGAGAATCTTTAGGTGCAGTTATGAACTTTCTTTATGAGAAAGGAGCTCTAGACGTGAACTATATAGCAGTACAAGGGAAGAAAAACCGACCCGGCATTCTCTTGCGTACTTTAACCTCTCTTGATAATGTAGATGAGATTTTGAATGTGTTATTTACACAATTAGGAACATTGGGAGTTCGATACAGAGTTGAGAAACGTTTCTGTTTGAAGCGTGAAATTTTTGAGAAGAATACAAAAATTGATAATATTCCCGTAACATATCATGTAAAAGTTGCATATAAGCCATCAGATCCTAAAGAAATACTATTTTTTAAAATCGAACATGACGATATTGTGAAAATTGCACAGGTAGTAAACAAGCCTCTATCGATAATTAGAACTATTTTGGAATCCCACTGGTTTTCCTCACAATAATTTTTTTTCATACTAATAAACTTATCAAAAAGCTTAATAATTTTAATAAAACTATAATTAACTGTGAGTATTTGTTGATAGTCAGATGACAATATCGACAAACAATGATTCATCATAAGTGAAAATTATGCCAATAATGTCGTTTTCCATATCAGATTCGTTGAAGGAATTTCTTAAAAGACTCGTAGAGCGAAAACCATCGACTTACAAAAACAATTCTGTAGTTATGAGAGATGCGCTAAGCCGTTTACGGAATTCGACTGAAGCTGAATGGATGGGTACCACCCATGATTCTGTCGTCATCACCGAAACTGGAGAGTCAACCGTTATCGGTAATATTATGATTGTCTTGGATAAACATAACGAAAATATTGAACGCAAATTAGCAAAACTTGAACATGCTATTCCTTCCATACGTGGTAAACACTGTTTCTTTTACAATGAAGACAAAACAGTTGTTTATATCCTGGAAGATTCACTACCATCTATCCACGCGTTCATAACAGAACTCAATCAAATTGAGAGTTTGAAGAATATTCGATATTTAATTGTGTAATATTGTTTTCGTTCAAAGTGGAACTCCTGTGCTTCCCAAAAAACCTTCCAAAATATCACTTAAGTCTTTTTTATATGCTTCAAATTTATCTAGGAGGTTTATTGCTTCTTCTTCAGTGGTTTCCTCGATGAAAGCTGTTATATAAAATGTGTGATATCCAACATTAAACGCTTGTATAACACCAGCTACTCTTTTTTGGTATGATATCCAGTCACTAAATTCATAAGCATTTTCGACTTCATCCGTTATGCGTTTTTGAGCGTTTAAGAATAGCTCACGACATTTTTTACGCTCATCATCCGCTAAATGTGGTTTGAAATATTCACTGAGAGAAATCCCATTGAAATCAAACAAAATCATGGAAATAGTTTGAAAATCTTTACCAATAGATGTCAAATAATTATCTAAGATGTCTTTTTTCGGAAATATTTGTTGCATCCCAAACGAAAATGGACGAATTAATGAGATTATGTCATAGATGCTACTTTCAAAGAAATAAAGATCATGAACTGGGAGCCATTCATTCAATACTTTTTTTAATGCCATCATTTCCCTGATTACATCACGATACTGTTCTTCTTTGCCTGGGTCTGTACGCAAGGAGGGATCAAATTTATGGAGAAAAACTACAAAATTCATTTTGATTGATTCATTTTGGTAATATTCCGCGATTTCATCAAAATAAATTAGAGATTCTTTGAAACGTAGTGGATCTTGAATATCTATTACATAAAAAATCAAATCAGTTTCAGAGAGATATCTGTCTTTATGTTCTAGATACTCTTGCCGATATTTCATCTGCCCACCAAAATCAAATTGCAAAACTTGCGTATTGAGAAATTTAAATGAAAAACTGTTTCGATCTACACTTAACGTAGGTTTTAGACTTGAAACTTGATCCATAAAATCAAATTTTCGTTTTAGACCGGTCAAAATGCTTGTCTTTCCAGCATTATCTAATCCTAAGAAAGCAATTTTCATTTTATGGGATAAAGAAGGCATTCCATTTACTCCAATTTTTACAAATATGGTGCTGTGATATTAAATGCTGAAAGCACGTAAATAGATTAAGTTTATTTCCATAAATAGATTTTGTTGAATAAAACAGAGATTCAGAACTCTAAATTTGAATAAATCGGTCCTTGTGGAGTTAAAATACTTTTTTTTAGGTAAACCTTGGAAACCCTGAATCTTCCTAAAACGGTATTAGAACCAAATTCTTGTTTTAATACGTCGTATTCTTTTATCGGAAACTCTTCCGCAGGCATTTTATTTTTACTTCTTCGAGCACGTGCAATGGTAACATGGGTTTTAAATTTCCGATCTTGTTCAAAACCAAAGGATTTTACTAATTCATTATCGATCTTCTCATGAATTTCTCTTAATACAGATACTGGTCCTTGTAATCCCAAATGAAACACTCGTTTAGAAAAATCATTTAATTTTTGTACGGTGAATTCAATTGGTCCGTCCTCAAAGAAATACGAGTTAACTTCTTCTTCTAAAAAATAGGATAGCTTCTTTGCGGTATGTTCAGTTATATCCCCAAGGAATCGTAATGTAAGATGTATGTTTTCTAATTCCACGAGTTTTAACCGATCCATAATTCCTGTCAATTTTTCCTGTAACTTGCTGATTGCATAAATAAGCTTCTTATCTTTAATTTCAATGGCAAAAAAGGCACGTATCATAATACTCAATTGAAGTTGGTATTCCATAGTTTTTATCTTTCTCGTATGCTACACAATCCCTATGAAACAGAAAATTGTTCTCATAGGAGCTGGTAGTTCTGTATTTGGTCCATCCATGTTTTCTGATCTATATCTAAGTAAAAATCTTGCTGGATCTACAATTGTACTTGTTGATATTGATGCAGATAAGTTGGAAATGATATATGATATTTTGTGTTTAGAAAATGAAAATTCGGGAAATAAATTCAATTTGGAGCGAACAACTGATCGGAAACAAGCCTTACAAGATGCGAATTTTGTGATTTGCTCTGTAGAGCCTGACCGGTTTCACTTTCGATGGCAAGACCATAATGTACCATTGAAATATGGAGCACGCACTCGAATGGGTGAGTGTGGAGGTCCCGGAGGATTTTTCCATTCAGCACGTATAATTCCGATTGTGTTAGATATTGTAAAGGATATAGCTAAAATTTGTCCGAATGCATATTTCATTAATTTTTCGAATCCTGTTGCAAGGATCAGTCTCGCTATCTATCGAACATATCCAAACGTGAAGTATGTGGGATTATGCCATCAAATCGAATTTTTAAACAAATACTTACCAAAAATGTTTGATTATACTCTTAATGAGTTAAAACTTACTGTAACAGGACTGAATCATTTTGGATTTTTAATTGGTCTAGAGAATTGGAAGACCAAAGAGGATTTAATGCCCGAGTTTAATCGTAGATGTTTAAAGTATTTTGAGGGAAAATGGGATAAATTTATCTTTGATCAATTCACATTTGAAATCTATAAGCGATTTGGGTATTTTCCTCATCCAGGTGATAATCATTTATGTGAATTTATTCAATTTTCAGATGAATTTGTATTAATTGAGGACTTAAAGGAATGGATTCAGTTAATGGAAGAATCAGGGAAATCGGTTGATAGGAAAATTCGCCGTTATCACCGAAAGCTAAATGCAGGAAAATATCCTGAGAAGAGCTTACTCAGTTCAACGCCTTCAGGTGAACAGGCAATTCCTATTATTGAAGCGATAGTTACCGATACGAAATTGTATGATCCTTCAGTGAACATCCCTAATTCGGGATTAATTACAAATCTCCCTCAGGATTTAGTAATCGAAACTCCAGCATGGATTGACGGGGATGGCATTCATGGGGTAAAACTTGGAGAAATTCCAAAAAATATTGCTGCACTCCTTCGGATTGAAGCCACAATTCAAGATTTATGTGTGGAAGCTATTTTATCGAGATCTAAATCCCTTGCAATCACTTGTTTGGCAGTAGATACGAAAGTAGGAAGTGTGAAAATGGCTGAAGAAATTTTTAATGATCTCTACACATTGCAAAAAGATTATTTACCGGATTTTCAATAACCTAAACATCCTCATCCTGTTTTTTTTCGTAATAATTGATTTTCTTGAATCGAATATATTAGAATCCTATAACACCTAGTCTCGTCATATTTTAAATGCAAGATTTAGCTTTAATTAAATGTTGAACCATGTCTAAGAAGAAAATTTTAGTTGTGGGAGAACTCCACAAAGACTTATTATATAAAACAGATATGCTTAGTAAGATTGTTTATGACATATCAACAAGTTTAGTTTCTAAAAAGGGGCAAATCCAGACAGAATCAGCGATCCAAGCAATAGTGTCTGATGCTGTTCGCTCAACCAAGAAAAAATTTTCATGTGATTCTAAAATCTCACGTGGTGGTAATGGTAATAATTCAGCTA
>JAEOTN010000548.1 GCA_016839865.1 Promethearchaeota archaeon
ATTTCAAGGTATTTGGATATGTACCAGCTTGGAAGCAAAATGAAAATGGTATTTTGGATGATTGCATTATTTTTGGATATTCAAAGGAACAAATTAAACCCAAAAAAATGAAACTATCCAAAGCTTGTCAGAAATTATGGGAAGTTCTTAAGCACTATATTCTGTAATCTTTAATTTTAGATTAGATCCGTGATAACAGATGTTTGTAACATCCTGGCAAAATTTTGTTCAAGTAAGATATTTTATAAGGCGTTATTAACCACCGAGATTGTAAAACCTTGAAAATGCGAGCACTAATGGATGATGTCGAACAATCTAAAACCTTTGCAATCCGATACATGGGAAATTTATCACGTTTACCAAAAGTCAAAACTGCTAATCCCACAACTGAACTTGCACATACCTCACGAGTTGTCATTAGGAAAATATGTTTATTGGATTGCAATAGTTTAACTGCCCTTTTTTTTAGTTTGTACGGCATACCTAGCTCGTTTGCAATCCGATGAATATTTTTGACAGCATCTCGTATAAGAGGAGATGAAAATCGTTCGGTAGATTCAATTAATTTCTTATAGTAATTCGGTAGCAAAGCATCAAGTTCATAAATTTTGTATTTTCGAATTCTTAATTGGCGTTTCAAAGCTATTTGGAAAATACGGGAAGTGACAGCTGCCTGGCTACAATTCTTATCACATACCATCATCAGTGGATAAGATCGTCTTTGTTTCAACGCAATGACTGCCATACCTACTGCTGCACTTGCTGCCACATTAGATATAGATAACATTAATTCTCTTTTTTCCTTGGAAAATATTTTCATAGCGGTTATGAACACTTGAGGTGGTGTATTCAATCGATTGCAGATTTCCTTTATTACCCTAATACAGTTACGATAATGAGAAACTCTTCCGAATAGATGATATGTAGAAATCAGCACATTTCTAAATCGTTTCGGAGTGACTTTTAACTCCGGGATAATTTGCTTAATAGGAAGATAATATCCAAACAACTGAGCACATCGATACACGACAACAGGAATAAATGCATATATATTTCGTTGTACGGTGTGTTTTTGAGTTTTCTCCCATACAGCACGAAAAATCTTCTTCAAATCTTGCGTGAACGAATCCGGTAAGTTGAGATTGTAACAAAACCGGGTGATTTCATGTTTTGCTTCCAGATCAGTTTTCCCTTCATAGGTAGTGAAGGCTCGAACCTGTTGAACCTCCAAAGCACGAAATTTAGTGCGTTCTCGCTCCAAAGAAGTGCCAATTTGCGTCCTTGTAAATTTATCGCGCATGGAATGTCCATAGGAGTTTGACTGATTAGTTAAAGCGTTATAGGATGGTGGACCCAAATTTAGAGTATCTAGTATGCAGCCACATCTCTTGCAGACCATAAATCCTTCCCGGTTGGGAATCGTTTCTGTCTCTCCGCAAGAGGAACAAGACCTCATTACAACTGCATCACTAAACATATCTATCACCAAAATATAGTGAATCACCGTTTGTTACAAGAAATGACATGACCATGGTTCGATATTTAAACCCCACGATTTGCTGATTTTCCCCATTTTTGTCGTCTGTAAGAGGATTTAAGAGATAAAAACTGATGGAATCCCAACTCGTTTTAACGATTCTGTACGCTCTTCATTTAAATCAGACTTGTAAATGCTCTGTAGATCATTTTGAGTGACTGATATTGCTGGGCAAATCTAAACCCACCGTAATCGTAGAACTGGTTTTAGGAAAAATCCAAGACATAAATGTGTTAAAACTCAGATAAAGAAGATAAATTTGAGGTGTAGTTAAAAATATGGATGGGATTTTTGTACACCATCTCTGTACATTATCTTTATATTTCATCTGATCACTCGGTATTCCTACTAGCAAGTAACAATATCGTATATCTTAGTGGAACAGATCTATATAAGAGGAACAATCAATCTTTAATTTTTTGATCCAAATATCATCAATTGTATTTTTATTTGGGCTCTATTCATTTTAATATATCGGTAGATTGTCTTTTAGCTAGTCGATCTTGTATCGACAATGGCATACCGTTCGAATCGAAGAGATATTTACTCTTAAATTTGTGATATTGCTCATCCCATACGTGAGCTTTAAAAATTGGAGGGATATTGGAGTCTCGATATCTACTAAATTCCCAGAACGTCAGTGAAACTATTTTCGGGATGAAATAATATTCAGAAATACCCAGAAATAATACTATATCCCGTAATATATAGAAAAATTGTTCAATATGACTGTCAAAAAACTGTAATTCGCAAAGAAGGCACGTGTTATTAGGATCGTTATACGCGCAACATTCATATAATTCAATACTAGGGAGTAACGAAAACAATCGTAATACTTTATCAAATTGATTGGAATTTAATGATCCTAAAAATATTGACACCTTATTGGGAAATTTATAAAATTTAGATAAATCTGGTCGCAACCAATACAAATCAGTAGGTATTTTCAGTTTCATTGTTTGACTTTTTCGCAGATTTTTTCCGTGAAGAGTTTTCAAATTCTTCACAATATCTGAATCAGGACTGAAGAAAGAATCCCGTACCGCATATTCATATTCTCTAGTAGTTATTGGTAAATCAAAAGACGGATCACTTAGGATCTTTTTTGCCATCGATTCCCATGCACGAAATCCTGTAATAAGCGTACCAGGATCCACAAAGTATGTCAATAAAGTATTAGTATGAATTTTTTTCACCTTTAGTAGAACCCAATCGGAGATCACTTTCCGATTTTCAAGCCAATTGAACATTTTGGGATTCGGGTTATTATAGGGAAAAAGATAGTGTATAACATATTTATTGAGTAAACCAGAATCCGCAGTCCCAAATACTGATTGGATACCTGGAAGAATAAGACATTGTCTTGTATTCCATTCTGTGTTCGCGAAAGTGAACTTAGATTGGACAACATTGACAAGTGTAATATATTTTTCTAATCCCAAATATGGCCAGTTGATATCAATAAATACATTCTTCAACAGTTTCTGGTCGGGATGAAGAAGAAAGGAAGAATTTTTTTGCAGTATCGTTTCTAGTTGAGACCATTCGTGAAAGGAAGGTACTTTCATCTGTTCTTGTTTGTTTAAAATTTTCTTGACAGTGGTGTGTACGGATTTAGATACAGGACGCATTCCTTCTAGAGACTTTGCCAGCAGATCAGTTGTTTTAGGTTTAGAACCAAACTTAGATAAAGACTTAGCTAATTCATCTAATGGTACATCATAATGTCTTAGATGTACGCTATCATAACATTTAGATATAGGAAAAGCCATATTGTCTTTTTCATATGCAGTAAATTGAAAGACTGCCTCTTGTCCTAATTTCCATACTGCCTTATGAGCATACGGAGAAATAACCGATAAAGTGTGATTTGGAAATTTAATGGTCAATTTACTTAAATCCCTTGCAATAGACGAGAAATCTTCTTCATCAGGGTGAAAGAAAGAAAAAGAAGAATAATCACGCACCCCACTTTGAAATGATGTGTAAAAAGAAGGAACACATAGTTGATCATCGAATAATTTACGTAATGTTTCTCTAAAATGGTTGACTATCTGTGAATCTTCAAGGATCAATAATGAACTTATGTGTTCGTGAAGCGTTTCCAGCGTTTTAGTAATATATTGTGCTTCATAAACACAAGAATCTAAATAGAGATATATTAATTGAAGTTGTCGAATAATATGAGGAAGATCATCGATATGGTCATTTACATAATGAATGAATTCCACTTCTTCCAACCAATGTTCTTGAATAGTCTCATGTTGCTCCATAAAGGAATATAAAAGACGAAATTGCATTTTCATGTCAAAATCTTGACTTTCAGGAGATAATTGTGCTATCCTCGAAATGATATCCAAAAGAAGTCTAAAATATACCACCGCATCAAAAAGTGATAAATTTGTATTATTTAGAATCTCTCGGATAGAAAAATCTGGAGAAATAATAAGAAAATCAGGCAACAATAAATTTGGGAGTTTCACCTTTTCAGAAAATTGCCGAATATTGCTCATAGAAGCATCGATGATGTGAAGTTCTTGCTGTAAAAACGCTCGGAAGAACATGGATATCTTATCTATGTCCGTTGACCTCATATTCCGTACAAATCGATATACTAATATTTCCGACCTTGAAAGATTACGTTGAACAGGATTTGATTCCTCATTGATTTTGACACCAAATTCGGATTTGTGAGGCAATTGTGGATTACTCATAATCTGTTTAGATAGAATGCGGGTTTCATCCAATAAGTAATCTACAATAACGTTGTTTTGTTTCAATTGGTTTAAGAAATCTCGGAATTGGGCAATATTATGATAATTTCCTCTCAAAACCCAGATTTCAGATGAAAGTGTTCGATTTGTTCGGAATATAAGAAACTTCAAAATCCGAAAATATTCCTCTAACAAGCGTAATTCAGAAATTGATAGTGTATTTGGTAGTTGAATAAATGCACGGAAATGTGGAATCCCGAAGAAATAAGCATTAGAATTAAGTGTTAAAGAAGCTCTCCGTTTCATAATTTCTTTCCAAGACATTTTAAAATCTTCCAGAGAATTCAACCAATTGGGGGATTTGTTATAGCGTTCAGCAATTATTTCTTTATATTGTTGAGCATAAGCCCAAAAATCCTCTTTAGAAAATACATCCTTAACGTGCTGGTAATACTGTTCTATCTCCAATGTTAATTGGTTCGAACTATCTGATAAAGGAATATCGTAATTTCTGGAAATCCAAATGTCATCCATTATTGTATCCAATAACTGCACTTCCACCTTGGAAAAAAAGTCCTTAAGATTACCAAATCGTCTGACATATAATTTGAAGTAATGCTCAACTTCTCCTGGAGGAAATAAGATATTCACTCCCCGAACCATCGCCATTCCCAAATCGGGCAGTTTTTTAATTTGATTTATCAAACTTGGTTCTATAAATTCATAATATTTGCCTAAGCGTTTTTTATCATAAGCTTTCAATGGAGTTTTCCCGTTTATCAAACGATGGAGTATCCAAAACTGCACCAAAGGATTTTGTTGAAGAACGGAAGGAAAAAATGATGTCACTGCTTGTTTAATGATAATGGGGTTGGAGAATTTAGTGGGAGATTCAGCAATTTCGTCCAAAATTAGTTCTTCAGGCAACTCACGAAATGGAGGAAAATCCAACTCCTCACGAAAATACGATTCAATTTCCTGGTATAAGTCACGTTGCCATTCGCTGAGTATAGCCATATCTCCCAACGAACAATATTGGGTCTGTGGGAATTTATATCTTTGTTCATGTACGACGGCTTTTTGAAGGAAAGATAGACATAGTGTCTAATTAAATGAACATATTTTTCATTTGACTGTTTCTGGTTTTTTCGGGTTTATATGTAAAAAGTTCATTCGTTCTCATGTATGAAAAAAATCGCTTTATTAACGACTTTGCTCATGGGAATTTTGATTGGTATATCATTCGTGAATCATGATATCGAGATATCTATTGATGATACCAATACTGAATTCATTCAGCCATATCCAATGATATCCAATGATAACGTATTGAATTCGGATATCCAATCCCAAATCCAATGGAACAATGAATCCCTAACCTACCTTAGTGATGAGATTCTGGATTCGTTTAATACAGGAGAATGGAAGGATCATTCTTATACTCCGACGATTCGAGCTACCTACCACGGAATACGATCTTTAGAAATCATCAACACATTGGATGAGATAAATGAAAATTCAGTAATTACGTATCTAATGAGTCTCTATAACGATTCTACCCATTTGTTTAAGGATGAAATGTGTGGATTGTTACCTTACTCGGTGGAATTGGAAAAGAAAGGATATTCCCAAGTTGAAGCAACTGCCTATGCGATATTAATATTAGACATTTTGAACTCTTTAGATGAATTAGAATCCGCTGAACAGATAAATATCATAAATACATTACGTGGGGCTATTAACACGGTAGATGGAGGATTTTGCCATTCTCCCACAGGAATACCAGGAACAAAATACGAAAATAGTAGTCTTCAATTATCTTATTATGGCTATCTAGCACTACAAGTCCTTCAACCTAGTTACCCCTTATCTCCAGAACAAACAAATTCCCTCATTGATTTCGTATCCGACAGACAGCACATGGACACCAGTCATCTCGAACACTACGGGGGGTATATGGATACATCTTACTCTACCATCACTACCATTGAATCAACCTATTATGCAGTGAGTCTCTTAGAAGAATTAGGGGGATTAATTACTGTCAACAGTCCTGCATTAATCCATCATTTGGAAACCCTCAATGATACTACAACCGGTGGGGTGTATAATGTTTTTCATCCCTCCAAGACATTGCTTCCGAATCCTGAGTATTTCTCTTCCTCTCTTACATTAGCAATTCTCAACATAACAGGTGTTCCAGCAGAAATTGATACGGATAAATGTGTTGAATATATCCAAGATGGATATGACAATGTAACAAATGCTTGGGAATTATACTCATCATCGGATGTTTTTTACTTGAAAGACCAAATGCTGATACTAATCGGGTTAGATATCATAAATGAAATCCAGTCCCCAATGATATCCATTCATGAATATATATCCAATCACCATGTCATTACAAATTCCGATGAGGAATACGGTATCGGGATATCGCCATTGATATCGTCATTGGGAAATATATTGGGATTACGCAATCGATTGGCGATTCTTGATTCAGTGAATAGAATTTCAGAATTACACTTATCTCATGCAAACGCAATTTTATCCTACATCGCAACTTTACTAGATGGGAATTTATTTTCAGAGATCCCTGGATTCGATCCTACTGATCTGAATTATCGAGGTTTCTATGGGCACCCTCTCGAATTTTCTGTTCTACCGTACAATATTTCTGAAAACCAAGTGTTCGGAAGAGGAATTCACCAAACCGCTTCGGTATTAGACATATGTTCGATGATGGGTAAACTAACCGAATTAAATGGAATTATCAATCTTAATATTCTTGCTCAACAAATCTTGGATTGTCAAGTAGACGAAGGGTATTTTGTTCCATATACGGGCACACTCTTGGGTTCCTATGAATCCATGTTGTTAGTCTATGACGCGACTCGATCTTTGAATCTGATTGACACCTTTCTGGAATCTTCTTACCTATCTTCATTAAATGAGACTGCATTGAGGGATTGGCTATTATTGCAAGCTGTATTTGATGGAGAGTTATTACACTTCGAGGATTCCAATCCTGATACATTCCATACTGCTAAAATTACATGGTATGTAACGGAAATAGACCGTATTATGGACTTAGGAATACTTGGTCCTGTAAACCGATTAAAACTGCAAAATTGGGTAATGAATCATCTTGATCTACCTACATTCGGAACGGCATTTAATGTGGAAACTGCCTATTGGATAATACAAATCTACAAAGAATTATTCCCAACAGAAGCATTACAACTCGAATTACCACCGTTCGTGAATAGCATTGAAGGCATATTGGGAAGCAATCGAACCAATCACCCAAACATGTTTCTATCAAATTCTCAATACGAATTTCTTCACTTATGCACATCCGACTGGTATTCCGCAACACTGTTCTCCACAACTCCACAAATACAAGTCGGCTATAATATACGATTTGATGTCGTAATTGTTTCCATAACCGATTGGAATTTCGAAAATCATGAGATTACTTTGACGTTACTCAATGCAATGAGTGATACAGGGGTAAGCACGTCTTTGGGACATGTTCTGCAATTTATCTATGAATGTCCCTTAGAATGGTATCCGAGTTTTACCGTTGAAATAATAGATGATTTTCAAGATTCACGTACTCGATCCTATAATTTCACGATTAATTCACACTTGCTTTATGTGATGGACGTATCCCATATTCCTTCACATTCCTCATTTACTCCGGGAGAACCCTTGACATTATATATTACAACCTATCTGAATCCCATAACGGGAATTAGTTACAAACCTATTAATTGCTCGATTTCCAGCACGATCTTGAATGAGACTACAGAAATCTTGACCATAAATGAATCCATTCAAGAAGGTAAATTCACTCTGAGAATTACTGTTGATACTGAAGTTCTCGAACCGAGAGAATACATCATTGATATTACCCTTTCTCATCCGATATTTCAGTATGAGCCTAGCTATATTGGTGATTCAAGTAATCTAACTCGTAATGAGAGCTCTATTCACATTGCTAGTATGTTTACGATTGAAGGAAAAGATATAAGAAAATGGAATCTTTTTGCGTTGTTAGGAATCTTTGGGATTGCAGGAGTTACTTTTTGCATTGCAAAATATCATCCACATCAAAAGTTAAAGAAAAGGAAAACATTTTCTGAATAAGATTTGCCATTTTCTAACAAAAGAGGTATTTTGTCACCCAGTTGTTTATGTAATTTTACATAAACCACTTAGTAAATAAAATACAGGAGAATAATTTGAGAAAATACCTATAGTAATTTTCCTAAATCTTTAACAAACTTTTCGAATCGTCTCATTCCTCGGTTCCAAAATTCCGATGCAGATACATCCACTCCCATTAGTAATCCAATTTCTTTCGGAGATATACTACTTCCAGCAGATAGTGCTCTTTTGAATTTTGGAATAAAAGCCTTCCCATTGTGAATAAATAGATCATACAAACTAAATACAAAAAATCGTGCATATACGTATGGATAATTATAGAATCGGAGACTTGTTCTGTAGTAATGAGGTTTCATGGTCCATTCTGATTCCATAACATCATCAAAATGAACAGAATCACCATAAATTCTATCTCGATTTTTCATCCAGTATCTACATATTGTCGAATAATCTAAAAATTCACCGGTCTTAATGGCATCATAGAGATCTTGTTCAAACCATTTTCGTGCTGTTACTTGGAATCCACCCATTCCTGTTCCATCTAATAAGCGACACAAGATTACTTGCTTTTCAACGTCTGTTTTTGCTTGCTCCATCAACGAATCTGTTAGCAATAATTCCCCAAAAATGGAGGCAGTTTCTGCGATAGTCATCCCAATTTGACCATTCAAAAAAGTCTGATTTCGCGAATGATAATATGCATGCACCCCATGACCCATTTCATGTGCGAGAGTATACACATTGGATAAAGAATTGGTGAATGATTGAAGAACAAATGCAGTTTTCCCTTTATACCAAGTTGAACAGAATGCTCCATTACGTTTACCGTCCCTTGGAGAAGCATCCACATTATTTCTGGAAAACATATCTTTAACTCCAAAAGCATAATCCTCGTCAAATTTTTGATATGCTTCAGTCACTAGTTTCTTTGCATCTTCCCAAGTATAATGTGCATTGGGAGCATTAGGTAAAGGAGCAGTAATATCAAAATGCTTTAATTCAGGCAATCCGAGCAGTTTTGCTTTTATTGCGAGATACTTTCGATAAATAGCTGAGCCTTCATCAATTGCTTTCATCAGGCTATCTATAATTTCAGCTTCTGTATCATTTGAAATCAGACTTGAATGGATTTCTGAATCATATTTTCTCCTCTTGGTGGTGTTAACCCAATCATTACAAATATTCCGTAATGCAGATGAAAAAATCTCCCCGTCTTGGCCGAGAAGTGAATAAATTGCATTATTTGCTGACTCTCGAGTCGCTCTATCGGGATGATTTAATAAACCATTTGCTTCCCCATACGACAACCCAGAATTCATCACTCCATCAACCATAACATCAAAGCTTCGGGTATTCAGCCATTTAGACTGCAATTGCGACCAGGCATTAATTCCGTGTTGATCTTTTTCGATAATGATCTGTTCTTCAATTTCTGAAAGCTGATGAGGTACTTTTCTTTTTAAAATCTCCAAATAGTGTTTATAGTTTAATAAAATCTTATCATTTACTAATTCTGGCTTGGAATAAACAAGTTTGCCTAATTCTAGGTGCATAAATGCTAATTTTTGATTTAATTTTGCAGATAGTTTATTCACCTTATCATGCAACACTTGATTCTCTTTTAATTTCATATTTGATGAAAATGAAAGATTCGCAAATTTGAGGAGATCTTGTAAAGTTGCATTATAATCTTCATATGCCTGAAGTAAATCTAGAATTCCTTTTGCATCCAAATTTCCAATATTACCTTTAAATTTCTTTGCTATCGCCTCAGCTAATTCTGTGGTGTGATTTATTGCTTCATTGACTGACGGATCATCCGTACTTGGAAAGAATTGAGTCAAGTCCCATTTTATTTCATTATTATCTGCCATATTAACAAGTCCGATTTACTCTTAATCACATTTTCGGTTTTAAATACAAATAGTACTAAGAGCCTACAGACCTCAAAAAGTGAGATCATCATGCAAATTACTCAACCGTTATTAATTCGAACCACAAACGTTCCCGAAGTAATTTATGAACATCTTCATTACGGGACAAATTTGCCTATATTTCCAAGAATGAAAAGATACATTTTGCACGAAATCACCCGAATGGGTTTTCAAAGCTTAATTTTACAAGATAAGGATGTAGTAGTTGGACATTCATGTTTTTATTTCCATGAAGATACCATGTATTTTGCCTTTTTTGGAGTCCCATCCGAAGAACCTGAATTAATTGATAGAATAATCGAAGAATTAGTCTCAATTGCTAGGGAAAATGCTGTAACCTACATCAAAGGACCAATAAATTTTCCTCATGTCATCTATGGGTGGGGATTTTCAGAGAAAAAAAGTTCCAAGAAGATCTTTGCCGCTGCTCCGTATACCAATCCTGACTACATCACGCATTTCGAACAGGCTGGATTTTACATTGATCACCGAATTTTGCGTTTTAGAGTACCTATGCTGCCTATTCCCTATGAAAAACCAGCTGTAGTAGAATCAGTAGACTTTAGCAAAAGAGAAGAATGGAAAGATACATTCATTGATTTTCAACTGCGTTTGTTCCCTAAATCTACTCAAGTTACACCCAACATAATTCCGTTTTTTGATGATTGTCTTGATTTCATTGAGGACTTTGGGTATGGAAATATGATTCTATTTGCTTACGATGAAGACAAACCAATAGGATTAGGATGGGCTACTCCCAATCCTTTTGACTTATACACCGGTTCCGAGAATAAAGAGAAAGGGAGATATAATAAATGCAGATCGGTGTTACTTTTCGGTGGAGCCATTGAACCTGAGTATCAAAAAAGAGGGATATTAAAACAAATAATCTATCAATGGGTAGACATCCATTCTAAAGCGGGACTAACACACGGAGAGATGCCAATTGGAGAAGATAACGCAGGTTCAATTAAGATGGCGAAATCCTATTGTGGTCGACCAAAAAGATCCCACGTGGTCATGAAATTGGAATTATGATTTCTTTTTTTAATCATCCATACAATGGGTATTCCTCTGAATATGCCTTTTCAATCTTTGTAAGACATTTCCAGAACCTTTTTCTTCCTTTAACTTAAACAATTGTTCTTTTGTTACTGGCTTATTCCGATTTGCGGACTCATACGCCATTAAAACTGCTTCAACTGCTTTTTTTGCATCTTCTGGAGTAAATTCAGGATCCATTTCACTCAATATACATTCCGCGAAATAAAGGTCTTCAGCACCCATAGATATAGTGTAGTACTGCGGAAATGCACCATGTTCTATATTAGTTGGTTGATACCATTTATTCTGATTTTCTCCCATATCAGGATGAGTTGAATAAATTTTAACTGGATTTTCCCAATCATGATTTTCAATAATCGTACCCTTAGTACCATAAATTTGCAATTCATTAGATGGAGGAGAGATAACAGTAAAACTAACTGTCATTTGCATAATGGTTCCGGAAGTATAACGATACATAACTAAAGCATTGTCTTCGGCTTTGGAATCCAGCGTTGTACATTGTTTTGTGACCCAGCAATTTGCCATTTCGATTTCATCATCCAAAATCCAATTTGTAGTTGCAATACGATGTACTCCCATATCAAGAAGAGAGCCCATATTTCGAAGTTTGATATCTCCCTTCCATCCCGGACTGGATAATCCGGTAATTTCATTTACGCCTTCGTATGCTCGAATAAGAAAAACTTTTCCAATTAATCCATTTTGGACTGTTTCCATGATATAGCGATGTGCCGGGAGAAATCGATGGTTTTCTGCAATCATAAATTTCACACCAGCTTTCTTGGTTGCAGCAATCATCTCATCGCATTCTTCAATTGTTCTACCCATTGGCTTCTCGCAGAGTACGTGTTTACTTGCTTCTGCTGCCTGTAATACAATATCTCGATGGAGATGATGAGGTACGTTAATCAGAACAGCATCGATATCACTTTTTAGTAGGTCTTCTAAATTTTCATAATGCTGTCCCTTGTATCTGCGTGCAATCCGTTTCGCTTTCTTGATATTGATGTCGTAAAATGCAGCGAATTTGTACTTAGTTTGTCCAACTGCACCTAAGCTATGGAAAGTATCAAATACATTGCCACATCCGATCACACCATATTTCACAAAATCCATGTTTAGCACTTTTAGTTAAAGGAAAATAAATCTTGTTTTATTATGGGATTTAAAAATATGAATGAACACAAGAAGTATTATTTAGATAATATTCAAGTAATTAAATTCATCGTGAAAGATTGAATCATAGCAGAAGAATTGGCTGATTTTCTCATGCAGATCAAAAACGAAATTGAAGATTTTTTACTCTCTAAAGAAATAGAGACCGGTTGCAGTCCCGCAACGATCCGAGCATATCAACATGATCTCAAACTCTTTGATCAATCCCTTAGACAAAGCACATCTATCGATCAGATCAACCAGATCCATGTTAGAGCTTTCCTTAAAATTCTCAGGGACCGTGAATATACAAAGACTGCTATTGCAAGAAAAATCGCTTGTCTGAAAAGCTTCTTCAATTTTTTGGAAGATTCTGAAATGATAATAAAGAACCCGATGAAAAAAATCAGCTCACCACGAATCAAGAGAGAGGAACAGCTCCCGAAATTTCTGAACTTAGGTGACATGATATCTTTATTGGGTTTTGTCAAACAAGGAAACGGATTGCCTTATACCGTTAGAAAACGAGGTTACATTATCATTAGGTTGCTTTATTCAACGATGGCTCGAGTAAGTGAAATAGCCAATGCGCAAGTTGGGGATATTGATTTCACTACGGGAATTCTGAAACTTCGTGGAAAGGGAAACAAACAACGAATAGTTCCTATCGATCAAGAAACTCTGAATTCTGTGACTGAATATTTAGCAGACCGAATTTCCTATTCTGATTCTGATCCATTATTGATCAACAAATACGGAAAACCCCTGAGTGTGCGTACGATCCAGAAAGATATTCAAATCATCAAGGAAAAATTTGGGTTTGCAAGGGATAAGAAGTTGACTCCACATGTATTCCGACATACCGGAGCTACGCATTTACGTCAAGCTGGTATGGATATCAGTGAATTACAAGATATTTTGGGACATAGCTCCCCTAACACAACGAGAATTTATGCGAAAAACGATATTTCAAAAATTAAAGAAGAATATACCTCGAAACACCCTCTAAACAACCTATAAATTATTCTGAAGAGTCTGGATCTTTTAAGTCTCCCATTTTTTTTAGATTTTCAAATCCATCAATTAGATCTTTCAAATCTTCCATTTCATCTACTTCCTCTACACCTTCAAGATTATCAAAATCCTCAAGTTTTATGTCTTTCATCATTCGCTCTTGTCTCTCTTCTTCTTCAATTATATTCAAACATTCATCAAATTCACCATAACACCATTCACAGGTACCTGTATGAGATACAATTTTTCTCCACCATAGCGGATTGTAATAACCTAGATATACTGTTCCCAGGAAAACAAAATAGAGAATAAAACCGGTCAGGATGATCGCAAAATAGTGGAAGTAACTATACATAATGAACGTGAATAAAACAACTATGAATAGAATTGCAGAACCTCCAACAATATCTAATGCTACTTTAAGAACATGATCATCAATATGAAGGTCTTTTTTTATCTTATGAGGTCGATATATAAGAAAATAAATGACAAATGCTAGAACGATAATCATTGGTACAAAAACCAAGAGTCCAACAATCTCGTTAGTAGGTAATAGCAACACAGGAATAAAACAAGCTAATTTCGTAGCAAAAAAAATGATCTCAATAACTAAACTAGGTTCGGATTTACATATCTCACTAGCTATTCGGATAAGTAATAATGGCAGCAAAATCATGCCAATTATAAATGCATCTTCAATAAAAGCATCAAAACCAGGGGAGATCGTAATCATCTGATGAATTCCATACATTAATGCAACATAAGCTCCTACTAATTGAAATAATCCTAGGACAAGCTGCATTTTTGACCGTTTTACGTGAGATTTCTTAAAGAATAATAACGCTAATCCTAAATTAATTAGAATAAGGACCCCACATATAGTTATTACTAAAATATCTTGCCAAAACAACTCACGTAATTCGATCGCCATGTAAAAAATTCACTTACCATCAATAACTCATTTTAAGGCTATATGTCTTGCTTAAAGTAATCCTTCAGAATTTGGATCCGTTTTTTCGTTTTTTTAGAAATTATTTAATTATTATTTAACTATTTTTTATTTAATTTAACGGTTTTTTTTAGTAAAACATAAATAGTTGATTATCCAAAATATCTTCAGTTTTTGGGTGAGAAAACAAATGTCGCGCAATTCTCGCTATTTGTTGTGGACTTTGATTATTTTAGGTAGTTTATCAATTAATTTCTCAATTCCATTAATTTTAGAAAAACACCACCACGAAACACCATTTGTTGTAGGAAAATATATTAATCCTCCAAGAATCGACCCCCTTTTTGGATACGATTCAGAGTCACAAGATTTAATTATGCAAGTGTGTGAAGGATTGTATCGTTATAATTTTTCTTCCACTGAAAATGAGCCGATTCCATGTCTCGCAAAGAGTATGGCTAGCAGATCAGGTAACAATTTTACGTTTTCTTTACACGAAAATGTCACATTTCATGATGGTACTAAATTTAATGCTTCGGCTGTGAAATGGACTTTTGATCGAATCCAATATTTTACATCGGGCTTATTCACGGAAAATGGAGATCTTATTGGGAAATCCATTCTAACTCCTAGCTCATATGACTTGTTTTTTATCGATGATGTTCCAATTCTAAATTCTACAGTTATTGAAAGTGAATACGTGGTTACTCTTGTTATTAATTATGGGTGTGGACTATGGGAGAATTTATTAGCCAATTCTCTAACTACAATTCATTTACCAGATGGAAATTACCAAATGAGTTATAAATTTAATAATTACATTGATTTAGATGATCAATTAATAGGAACTGGACCTTTCAAACTGATTAAATATGATTATGATAGTGAAATTGTGTTTGAATACTTTGAAGATTATCGACTCCCTAAACCAGAAAATAATATTAAAAAAATGATTTACTTACTTGTAGCGGATAGTCACACTCGTTCTCAAGGAATTGTGGATTACGAAATTCATTGGGGACATATAATGGCTTGCTATTGTCATGAATTCAATTATGATCCAAATATAGTAGATGTAGTAGTCTCTGCTCCTGTTGTGTTCTACATTCAAATGAATATGGAGAATATGCCATTTGAAGTAAGAAGAGCGTCAGCTTTTGCATATAATTATACATATTTAATAGAAGAAAGGCATAGAAATTGGTCATTGTATCTCCACACTCCTATCCCTGATGGAATGCAATATCATTTGAAGAATTATACGGGAGAACCCTATACGAATTTAACCTATGCACGTCAACTTATCTTATCCTGCCCTGAATTAACTGCAAATATTTCCCTTTCAGGATTATCTATTGATAATACTACAGAGCAATGGAGAAATGTAGCAATGGGTAGTAATCCCATAGCATGGTATAACTTTACGGGATATTCCGGATTAGAAACTCACTATGAGCAATTATCCGATTATATGAAAGTTATTGGTATTCGAATTGATATGGTACCGTTAATGCCTTGGTATGATTATTTGGATAATTACCTGGACACTAAGGAAGGGAATAAGAAGCTTACCTATTCATTCGGAGGTTGGGGACCGAACTATAATGATCCTATGAATATGATAGAGCCTTTATATCATTCAAATGGTAGTGCTAATTGCTTCTTATTGTCGGATACAACTCTAGATGATCTGATTGCGGATGCATATAACGAAACGGGATCTGATCGTAGAAATGCTGTCGATTCCATTCAAGAGTATCTAGCCACGGATCTCATGCCTTCATTTTACATTTATCAACGATTAAGTTCAATATCATTCAACAAACTATACGTGAATGAATCTACCGTTCAGGATATGAAGAATGCTTTTGGGTTCGAATACTGGGCTAATGTAGAGTTCCACCCACCTCTCGATGCCTATCAGAAATATGGTATTCACTGGATCATTGGTTTAATCTCGTTTTCTACAATAATGACTATATTAGGGATATCGTTCATCATCCGGGATATTGTGCGAGACAGAAAACTGAATTTGAGTGCACAAAAATCACTTCAGCAATATTTTTGCCCTGAATGTGGTAATGTGTTCAAAGGTCCGAATTACTGCAGATTTTGCGGGTATAAAATTGATAAAAGTCGACTAGAAGGAGAGAGAAATGCATAGGAGAACGAAATTCATAATCTGGATTTTTGTGACGGTAATTGGGGCATCTACTAGTTTGGCAATTCCATCCATTTTAGAAACATATAACTATGTAGAACCGTTTGTGGTGGGCAAATCTTCTCAACCACCAACTATTGATCCACTAGATGGATACGACAGTGACTCGCAAGAATTAATTAGGCAAGTGTGTGAGGGTTTATACAGATACAATTTCTCCTCCTCTGAAAATGAACCAATTCCTTGTTTAGCGAAAGGGATGGCAATTCGTTCCGGAAATAACCTTACATTAACGTTGCATGAAAATGTCACCTTTCATGATGGTTCGAAATTCAATGCATCTGCTGTGAAATGGACTTTCGATCGAATCCAGTATTTTACATCAGGATTATTTGCACAAGATGGCACTTTTTTAGGCAAATCCATACAGGAACCCGCATCATATGATCTTTTTTTCATTAATGAAATACCGATTTTGAACTGTACCGTGATCGAAAGTGAATATGTAATAACATTTGTCATCAATTTTGGGTGTGGAATATGGGAGAATGTCTTAGCCAATTCTATCACGGCTATTCATCTTCCAGACAATAATTTTGATAGAGGGATAAAATTCCGTAATTTCATTGAAATTGGGGATCCATTGATAGGTACAGGTCCGTTTAAATTGGTCAAATATAGTTATGATGATTGGAAAGGGGAAAAAAGTAATGAGTATTACAATGATATTGTATTTCAGTATTTTGATCTATACCGATTACCTAAACCTGAAAATTTTATTCAAAAAATGATTTATCGGGTTATACCTGATAATGTAACTCGCTCCTTAGCAATTTTGAATTATGAAGTCCATTGGGGCCCAGTATTACTGTGTTATTGTGACCCTTTTGGAGCAGATCCTAATTTAATAGAATTAGAAATAAAAGGGCTTGTAGTTTTCTTCATACAAATGAATATGGAGAATATGCCTTTGGAGGTAAGAAAATCCTCCGCATTTGCGTATAATTATAAGTATTTAATTGAAAACCGTACTGGAGGTAATGTGCTATATTTACATACACCTATCCCTGATGGTATGCAGTATCATTTGAAGAATTATACAGGTGAACCCTATACAAACTTAACCAATGCACGTGAGCTGATTCTCTCATGTCCAGAATTAGCTTTAAATATCTCCACTTCAGATTTGTCGATTGACAACACCACAGAACAGTGGCGTTCAGTTGCGGATGGATCTAATCCCATAGCATGGTATAACTTTACGGGATATTCCGGATTAGAAACTCACTATGAGCAATTATCCGATAATATGAAAGATATTGGTATTCGAATTGATATGGTGCCTTTAATACCGTGGACGGTCTATTTACCTAGCTATTTACAAGATGAGGAAGGTAATAAGAAGCTTACCTACTCGTTTGGAGGTTGGGGACCTGATTATAATGATCCTTTGAATATGATTGAACCCCTATATCACTCTAATGGTAGCGCTAATTGCTTCTTGTTATCAGATACAACTCTAGATGATCTGATAAAGGACGCATATAACGAAACGGGATCTGAGCGTAGAAATGCTGTATTCACTATTCAAGAATATCTTGCTACGGATCTAATGCCTTCTTTTTATATTTATCAACGAATGAGTTCAATAGTATTCAATAAACTATACATTGATGAATCCTCGATTCAAGATTTAATGAATTCATTTAATTTTGAATACTGGGCTAACGTAGAGTTCGACCCACCACTAAATGAATCTCAAAAATATATTCTTGTTGGATTAATAATTTTTTCGAGCGGTATAACTTTGTTAGGAATTTCATTTATTATCAGAAACATTGTAGATATCAGAAAGGACAAATTGATAGCACGAAAAGCAGTACGGAAATACTTTTGTCCTCAATGTGGGAAATTTTTCAGAGGTCCAA
>JAEOTN010000549.1 GCA_016839865.1 Promethearchaeota archaeon
CCTCTAATGCCTTGCTACGAGATGTAATATCGAACACAATCACCCAAGATTACGATATGATTTTGATTGATGCGGAAGCAGGACTTGAACAGATCCACAGGCAAGTTATGGGAGATGTTGATTATATCATTGTGGTTAGTGATTATTCATTACGTAGTGTAGAAACTGCGAATTCAATAGCCAATTCCGCTGACAAATTCATTGATTTTAAAAAGATTGGACTAGTTATCAATAAAAAAATGGGTAAATTTGACGATAATTTCCTTGCGAAAATCGAGGAAAGTGGATTTTCTATCCTTGGAGAAGTTCCATTTGACGAAACTCTAATGAAAGCTGAGCAATCGGGTCAGTCTCTCAGTGTTCTTGATAAGAATAGTGTCGCAGTTAAAGCTATTAAAGGAATTAGTGAAAAAATATTATCGAGTGATTAATTAAAACGCAATATATACTTTTCTTTTGTCTAAAACTATCCCTATAATAGTAATCAGTAGCACATTGATCTAGTATAAAGCACTACTGTTTACAGAAATCAGTTTACGGTTACCTTCGATGTTTTTGCGATAGTCTTTAGTTATTATGATTTAGCTAGATTATTCTCATTTGATTCTTCTTTATCAATTTCTTTAAAATGAATTTTATCCAGTTTTAACACTGAAGTAGTTGAAAGAATTATCGAAGAAAATATCAACCCTAGTATGGGAGAAACAATAAACACAACAGTCAATCCAATTCTTTCTGCAAGAAAACCCCACACGATCAATGCAATTGGGAGAAGTGCTTTTAATAAAGCAAAAATAGTTGAGAATATGCGACCTTGAATTTCTTTGGGAATTACTATTTGCAAAACAGAAAAAAATTGCGTGTCAGAGAAAGTTATCATTAATCCAAGTAGTGTAGCTGTCATATACAATGACCAAAAGACTCCACTTGGCAATATACCTAAAATTAGCAAACAGATTCCACTAAAAATGGCATATATTATAAGAGATTTAAACCTAGGCTTATATCCTTTCCATAACATCATTATAATACCACCTGAAAAAATTCCTACTTGAAGAAATATTTGCAATAATCCGTATTGATCTACACCTCCAAAATGCTTCTCTATAACAAAGAGAGGGAGTAAACTAAGTAGCGGAGCAAGAAAAATATTCAATAAAGCAATTAGAACGATAGAAGAAGTTAGTTTACTTGTTTTTAAATATTTAACAGATTCGAGAAGATCCTTTTTAAACGAAATATCCCGTATATTTTTAACTTCTGTTCCCAATTTAGGTATTTTTACCAGGAGAAGGATTACAGCAGCGGGGATAAATGTAAAAATGTCCAACCATAGTATCTCTTCTATTGAAAATAATTTTGTAGCATAAGCTCCAACTGCTGGACTAGAGATAAAAATTAATGATCTCAATAGGGAATTCAATGCGTTGACTTTTGAGATAGTTTTTTGAGGAACCATTGTAGTTCGAATGGAGATAAACGCTGGAAATTGAAAGCCTTGAGCAATTCCGCGAACTGCTAATAACACTAAAATTTGCCATATGACCCCGACTCCTAAAATAAATACTAAAATTATGATGAAGGTTGCGATCGCAGTGACCAAATCAGATATAATCATGATCCATTTTCTACTAAATCGATCTGTTATAACTCCAGCAAATGGTGAAATTATAACCATCGGGAGTAATCCACAAAATGTCGCGAGCGATAAAATTACCTCACTTCCAGTTTCTTCAGCAAGATACCATGACATAGCAAACTGTACTATCGAACTACCAAACAAGGAAATCATTTGACCAAAGAATATGATTATGAATCCGGAGAAATTAGTGGAATTGGTTTTTTGATTTTCACCTGGTTCATCATCAATATTCATGGTAATTAGTATTGAATAAGTGATTTAAATGTCCTTTCAAAGATTTTGGATAAATATTATAGATGGAAAACAAAGCGTAGGAATTGACTACCAAGAAAATTTATTGTTTCCCGTAAGATTTCGCAAAAATTGATGCACCTAATGCACCAATAAGTTGAGAATCTACACGCAAAGGTTGAAATTGCACACCCATCAATGATTCTAAGTTTTTAACTACCCCGATGTTTTTTGCTACTCCACCTGTAATTGTAAATTTCGGTGTTAAGGAGATTTTTTCAGTCATTTTTTGGACCCGTTTTGCCATAGCAAAGTTGATTCCGGCAGCAATATCTTGCTTTTTTATCTTGCGACTAATATAGCTCAATACTTCTGATTGAGCATATATTGAACATACACTCGAAAGAGAGATGGGAGTTTTTGATTTCAATGAGATAGTCCCTAATTCTGTTAGAGAGAGTCCCAATAATTCTGCCATGATTTCAAGGTATCTACCCGTTCCTGCAGCACATTTTTCGTTCATGCGAAAATCAATGAGTTCTCCATATTCATTTATCGAAATGACTTTGCAGTCTTGACCCCCCACATCGATGACTGAACGAATTTCATTGTTAAGAAAATTAGCTCCTTTCCCATGACAACTTATTTCGCTGAGAGATTTGTCGATATACGGTATTTTTTCACGTCCATATCCTGTTCCGACGCAGTAATTAACATTTTCAGGTTTTAAATTAACCTTATTCAGAGCTTCTAGATATACTAATTCCGATGTTAAAACCGGATTTCGCTTTACTCGGATGATAGCACTGGATAGAATTTCATTATTCTCCATTATTAAGGCTTTTCCGGTTAATGAACCGATATCAATACCACCAAACAGCAACCTAATCATTCCCCCCACGTTTATGATTAAGCAGAGATAGTGCACACCCATATGCACAAGCATAAAGCGGATCTATAGAAGGAATCTTGATTTTAGTTTTTAACTGTTCTTCAATATCTTTTTTAATGAACTCAGATTTACCCAATCCACCCGTAAGCATTATATTATGAGTGGATTCCGATCCAACCTTAAGAATTAGAGGTAATAACCTTCCTGAAATCGATCGACAAGCTCCCGCAACAATATCTTCAAGTAGTTTTCCCTCGTTCATCAAGTAAATAACCTCGGTTTCAGCAAAAATTGAACATTGAGAACTGATGGGCAGTTGTGTAGTAGATTGAAATGCGTACTTATCAATTTCTCCAACATCGATATCAAGGGATTTACAAATTAGTGAAACAAAGACACCTGAACCTGAACTACATATATTGTTCACCATGTAATCTATTATCTTACCAGTTTTATCGATTCTAATAATTTTATTCGTAAAACCCCCAACATCCACAATAAGTCGTGTATCTGCATTGAGTTCATGAATTCCAGTAGCTAAGCAATTCATCTCAGCAAATTTAGTTTCTATTGATATGTTTTCGCTGTTACGTCCTGTTATAGCAATGTTGAGATCGCGTTTTTTCCATTTATGTTTCTTCAAAATATCTTTGATAAGTTTATTCGTAATTCCTTCCGGATCTCCAGCAGATTTGGTGATGGATTGGTACACGATAAGATTATCTTGAGTTTCATCAAGCACAATTGCCTTTATTAAAATACTGCCTACATCAATGCCGCACAACATGATTTTTCACTTGTTCTCTATTAAAGGAGCGTTTGAGTAAACTCCAGCACTTTTTTCTGAATTGTCTCCAGACTTGTCATTCGTTTATCCCCAATATCTAGTTCTAGAGTTAACATGGGGATACCAACTTCTTCTTTCATCACTTCTCGCATGAGTTGGATAACAGACGAACTCTGCTTACATCCTATATGGGCGGTAAATATTGCACAATCTGCACTGAATTGATGTGCAAGATTAACAGCATCATCAAAAAATGTAGCGGCAAAGCTTTCCGATTGCCTGACCATTGGATACTCCATCGATTGGTAGGCTAATCCATCAATCATTTCCTTACTATCAATAGTTTCTACATTCTTTATAGGATCGAAAAAGAAATAATTGAAGATATCAGATACTGCCGGCATACCAACTCTCCGATCTAACCACTCAGAGAAGGTAATATCGAAGAACAGACTCATATACGGCCAGAAACTTCGGATTTTCTCATCTACTGCTGCTCCTTCTTTTCGTTTCACCCGTGTTTGTGCAACTTCCAGCACTTCCTTATAGAATCGTTCTTTCTCGGACTGTCCAGAAAAGAAATTTTGAACTGCGCTTCCGATTGGATTGAAGACACTCTCAATGGGACAAGGAATAGCTCTTCGAAGGTTGTTAATCTCAGCAAGTGATTCTATTGCACCATTAGAATATTTTATGGAAGTCCGCAATTTTTCATAATTCGGTTTCTGATTCAGATCCTTGGAGAGATCATCGACCATATGGGATAACTCGTCACCATAATATCTATAGCCCCGTTCGTTGTGATAATATGGCATATCTGCCACAATTGTTGGAATATTCTTATATTCACTGAAAAACTGGTACCCTGCTATCGTATTGTCACAAGGTGCACTTGGTATTGCAATAACATCGAAATCAATAAAATCTTCTTGTAATGCCATTCCAATCATACCTTTCTGTGAAGTGCAAGAATGATACGGGTGGCCGAAGCTGTTGGCGATGTCATAATATTTTTCACTGCCTAATGTAAAAAGGGCAGAGAATAAATAAGGGATTGCTTCAATACACACGGGAACTGCATCAAAACACGAAAATAATTCAGCGGGGAATGCAAAATGATGGCCAATTATTGGTTTTCCTTCCGCAATTTGGTCCAATTTATTTTCCAAATTAGTTTCCATGCATTCCAAGAAAATTCTGAGAACTTTCATTTCATGCTGAGGAACAGCACCATTGATTAATCCGAGAGTGGTTTGTGTTGCTTCAAAAAGCATTTCTAAGGGTTTAATCGATCTCATTTTCTTTCCAACCTCTCTAAAAATGCTTCTACTCTGGTTCTTAGCCGCCCAGTATCCCCTAGAAGATATTCTCTATCAAGTGATAAGACCGGAATTCCTTGTTCTTCTACTTCATGCTGAACGAGCATATTTTCTGCACCTGCAAGGTCACAAAACTCCAGTCTTTGCACGATTACACCATCAATTCGATCTGTCTTGATCTTCTCATTAATCAGATCCATCCTAAGGGAGTGTCCGTTCATGATCCTTGGGCAAAAACAATCCGCATATATCCGCTGAATAATAGGAAAATACGGATTTGTTCTATCAACTTTTTCATTAGACCACAATTTTTCCACTAAACCCCATCGTTCTGATGTACATAATACATCAGCTACAACAACTGCACCGTGGTGTTCTAGGATTTCAATAAAACCAGGATTATCAATTGAAGATCCTAATAGCATCAAACGAGCTCTGACACTTTCTTTTGAGGGAGTTGAATCTTGCTGATAATAATCAATTAACTTTTGAAGTTCGACATTGGCATAATCTTTTCTCACAGATCCATTTGAGTTAATAATCTTTAGAAAATCTACACCATTTATTTTCGGGGTGTCTAGTGTCCGGAATTCTTTCAATTTCTCGACTAACTTCTGATTTGTGGAATATAGCTCATTGGTTTTAACAATTTTTTCTTCATCAATCTGTATATTGAATTTCTTCTCGATCTCCGCTTGGAATTTTTGAATCTCTTCTCGAATCCAATCCCACCCTCTTTCATTAAACACGTGGGGCAACGAAAGGAAGAATAATTTTAAGGGATATTTTGCTTTTTTGTTCAGTTTATGCTCAAATATGTCATAAACTCGTCTACAATGATCGCAAGTATTGGCAACAACCAAACCTGAAAGGAAATCATATTTACCTTCCATCATCAAATTAAGTGTGGATTTAACAAAAGAGCAATTAAATTGGCTTAGAATACTATCCGCAAGGTTGTAATTTTCAGCACCTGTACCCCGTATTCTATAGGGAAGTATTCCTGCTGCATGGATTATTTCCTCGGGAATGGAAGAGCAATAATAGCCGATAACTCTATTATTGTTTTCTATCCACTCATTCAAATGAGGATTAGTTAAAGTGGAAGCATAACCTAAAAATTCTGGAGTGTTCATTTCAACTCCCTCTCCTTTTTGTACATAGGATGTTTTCCGCTCATTAGAGCCTTCATAATTTGAATATTTGTGTGGAGAGAGCCTTTGGGTTTAACTTTTCCAGGGATGACGTATTTTAGGAATATTTTAAGTACTCCGATGATAGTTGCAGGAGTTCTTATTACTTCATTTAATAAAGGAACTATATCATCCGGTTCAACCCAAAATTCAATGGATGTATCTGGGGTGTGAGTTTTATGCTCAAGAGGATAAATTCTTCCATGAATAACCTTAATTATCACATTAGAGTTTTCCATTTTCACAAATCGGAGAAGAACTTCCTGTCCCTCGATCTTTTTTAATCCTTTAAGATTTTCCTGTCCGAACACATCCGTTAAGATTTGAAAAAGTCTACCTAAATTGGATGCCTTGGCAATGAACCGTGTATTTTGGGAATCATCAGATTGTGTGGTTATGAGTTAGAACCTCCATGAAATGCAATTCTAATCTAAGTTCTTTCTATAGATTTAAAATCTTATAGATTAAGGACGAAAATTTAATCTCATCGTTTCTAAAGCTTTAATTTAATTCTATTTAACCTTAAATAGAAGATGGAAGAACAGAATGAGCAGACTTTTGATGAGAATGGACTTGCGGATGATTTTCAAAATCTCATAAAAATTGCCCGATGGAACTATGTTGGAATTCCATTTATTGAATTTCTCACTCCCTATTTCTCGAAAGATATCCTTAATGCCACCTCTACTGAGATAGGGTTAATAATATCTGCAGTTCTTCTCGGAGTAATCCTTTCATCTGCGATCACAGGTTATCTTACGAAAAAAGTTGGATCAAAAAAATTAATGGTGATAGCGAGCTTTGGTAGGGGTATATGTTATCTAGCAATTTATTTTTCCTTCATATTCGGTTCAGTTATCAGTTTAATTATTGCTGAATTTGTGAAGGGAGTGTTTGTAGGAATCTTTGAGGTTTCTTTTGAGGTTTTTGTAGCGGATAAGTCCCATAAAACCAAACGCTCTTATGCATTCGGGAAAGTGGTGTCTAACAAGGGTATTATATTTTTCATCGGCGGGTTATCTAGCTTCATGCTATATGGAGTACTTAACTACTTCGAGTTATATCATTTCTTACAGTTATCTCCCATGATACTGTTTTCTACTATATTGATTTTGATTGGTTTTCGTATAAGATCGAAGGTCGTTGGAAACAACCTTGCTTATGTAAATAATGGGAAAAAAAACCATGAGGAACATGAGGAAATCACTCCCATCACTTCAAAAAAACCAAAAATACCTAGAGCGTTCATTCTTGGATTTATATTGATATTCTTTAGCTTATTTTTAACAAGCCTTAACGATTTCATCACTCATCCTTTCATTCAAGTGTATCTAGTTGACGAACTAAAATTTTCATTTGCTTTCGTACTACTTGCATATACACCTGGGGCTCTCGTTTCTTTTATGCTAGCTCCGATTTTTGGTAAAGTTGCAGATAAAATTAATCCTTATCTAGGCATAACTATTGTTAGTATAGCTGGTGCTGCACTCACATTTCTTTTGATCAATGTGTCGCAAGTTTGGATGTTTGGTATTATCTTCTTGTTGGACAGAGGTTTTGCGTTGACTGGAGCACTGCTTGTCAAGAGCTTTGTGAGTCGCTTGTCGGTAGAAAAACGAGGTATTAATTTAGGGTTTTCATGGAGTATCGCAAACATTGGAGGAGTAATTGGTCCAACAATTGGGGGACTTTTTTATGACAATTTTAAACCCGCAACACCCTTCATCATATCTATTTTTGTTGAACTCGGATTAATTCTGTTTTATATAGCAGGAATATACGCATCAAAAGATTTTATGGCAGAAAAACTAGAAGAGTAAAGTCTTTATGGGCAGAATTTCACTTCTTTTTGGGATTTGATCCACCTATCTAACCCCATTTTCTTCATTTGTTTCATATTCTCGATAGTTCGGGCATGATGAGGTGCACTTTTTCCAAAATCCTCGAGTCTCTTACACACAAAATCATCACATTCGAAACAATAGGTATGTCCTTTTTCTGTTGCACAATCCCGAAAGAAACAATCTTGGGTCCAACATTCCTTATTCGGTCCTCGACATTTTTCACAGCTTATGTAAGTTATTTTGGGATCGATGTTTTCTTGAAACCATTTCACTACATCTTCATGTAATTCATCATCTCCATGAGAAGCTCGATACATATCGCAAACGGCGCAATTTAACCCACAGAAACTCAGTTCCCATTTCTCTTCCATAGACATGATTAGTTTTTTCACTATTTATGTATTCACAACATCTAGCCATCTTTTTCAAAAATAACCCTTTCCTACATAATGGTATGCCGATCATTGGGATTGATGAAACAAAATGCATTCAATGTCGATTATGCGAGAAAGATTGTATAACGAAATGTTACTATTGGAACAAAGAAGCTAAAGTAATGTCTTTCAGTAATGAAAACGAGAGATGTTTAGAATGTGGGCACTGCATAGCAGTTTGTCCCAAGGATGCGATATTATATGAAAAAATGGGTAACCCTCCTCAAGAATTTCAGGTGAATGGTAAAAAATTAGCGA
>JAEOTN010000550.1 GCA_016839865.1 Promethearchaeota archaeon
ACCGCACCCAATTCAGAAACTTCTTTTACTTTCCTCTCTTTTAGTGACACGCGTCAAAATGGCGGAAGAATCGGTATGTTATTAGAACGAAACGTACCGAAATATATGGCAAAAGATATGAAAAGACAAGGTATCATTCCTGCTTTTACAATCTGTATAGGAGATACAGTTTCAAACGCTTTGGATGAACCATTGTGGAAATCGTGGTTTGATGACATCACCACTAGATCTGGACTCGCAAGCAATTATCCGATGCAAATTGCAATTGGAAACCATGAACGGCACGGGAATTGCACGGGAGAAATTTTTGCAGATAGATATCCTTATGAATCCAAACCACAGTTTTATTATTCGTTCAATTATAGCTCGACTCATTTTTTAATGTTAGATCCGTGGAATGAGACAAGTTGTGAGTGGGGTGGTTTAGATCCAACTCAACTCGCATGGGCAGAGTCAAATTTGGTAAATTCATCTTCAATGAAATACAAAGTAATATCGTTACATCCACCTCCGCTTATGGGGGATTATATTTTCGAAGAACTACAGCCGTTAATCGATTTGTGCGATAATTATGATGTTGATGCAGTGTTCTTCGGTCATTGGCATCGTTTCGGGCACTGGAACATCAATGGAACTGAATATATACTGAATGGTGTTGGTGGAAATAATGCCCCGGCTGCTAATCCTTCAGGATTTTGTCAAGTAGATGTAAATCCAACTCAAATGGAAATCAATATGCATTGGTTGAATGGAACTATCGAACCAGTTGCATCTATCTTAGCATAACAAAAAACAAGTTATAACAGGTTATAAAAATAATTCTCAGGATATTTGTTAGTTGTCTTCAAAAAATCAATACCGTCCTTTACTCCATTCAAATTTTCTTCATAGTCTTGTTCTTCCATACCTTGAGTGATTTGTTCCACAAAACGGTATTGGTGATAGAAAATTTGAATAAACCATCGTGCACTCAATAGAATTTTGAGGTGACGCAACTCTTTTTTATCAACGGGGGCGGTCTTAAGGTAATTTTTGATAAAAATTGTGAATTGTTCTGTCCTATTCGGATAAATTAGGTCACTATACATCATCATTGAAACCACATCACTCAGAAAATATCCATATTGTGTTGCGTTGAAATCCATAATTCCTGTGAACTCGTTATTTTTGAAGAAGAAGTCTTTAGGTCCGACATCACCGTGGATAATTCCCATCGATAAGGAAGTTTCTTCCACATTTCTTATTTGTTCTTGCCATAAACTATATTGAGATTTCACATATTCGTTGTCTGGCATAAATTTTCCCCCCATTTCTTGTAACCATGAGAAAGATTCTCCTTTACATTTCAGCTGTTTTTCACCGAAATCTTCATTCATCTTGATTAATACTGAATGGATTCGTCCTAATTCTTGACCAAAAAAAGGAAGTAGGGGATCGATTGCTTCAAGAGGTTCATAGATACTGGTTCCAGGAACATAGGTTTGGAAGATATAGAATTGATTTTCATATAAATGTGTAAATGTTCCATTTTTTGAGTATATAGGTTTAGGAGTCTTTATTCCATGATTGGATAAATAATCATGAACAAGCATCCCGAATTCTATATCCTCTTTTTTATCATGAATGATTCTGAGCACAAATTCTCCCTTGCTAGTCTGGATATGATAGTTTGTACTCTGGAATCCGCTTTCAAGTTGTCCAATAATACGTTTGAAATTCCCAATTTCGTAGTTTTCTAAGATTGAAAGAATCGATTGTTCATTGAAATCCAAGATACCTCACTTTTTTTCTAGGTTTTCTAAAGGAATCCATCCTTTTTCTCCATTCGAGTTCTTTACCCAAGCCCATCCATTAGTTTCTTTAAGAATATACACTTCATCATTTATTTCAACGCTCATTTCTAACGAATTATAATCTTCAAGTACTATATATTCATTTTTATCCCAATGTTCTAACAGCGAATTAGGAATCCATCCATCAACTCCTTTAAAATCGGGACAATAGATCCAACCCTTCCAATAAGTAGATCTTTCTGTACACCTCACAATATCCGCTTTTATTAATTTTAAAGGATGTTCAAATTCAGGAGTGTGTTTTTTAATAACTCGAGCTTTTTCCATTGGATTCTTCTTTTCTTGTGGTTGTGATGGATTATAGAAATTTGAATTCGAAAATAAATAAAAAAGTTAGGAAGAAGGATTCAGAACTAATTCAGATTCCTTATTACTCTCAACTTGTTCATCCGTCCACAACATTGGTAAATATTTACCAGTTCTCCATTTTTCGTACATGTCAGAATAATGAGGAGATGCGAGATGTCCACTCTGTCCTGTTGGATAAATGAACCATGAATTTTCAAAATTTTTACAGTCAACCACTTGTCGATAGGATGCTGCATGAAATTCCAATTTATAGGGATGGGTAGGATTAATCGCAGTGGCATTTGGGGTGTCAGTATCTCCACCAATCGGCTTTCCTTCTTTCCCACCCACGTTAAATACTTCATCCATAGGTTTTTGGATTGCCATAGCATGAGCAATTGACACTTTGTGTACTTCACCCCATGTTGCATTCTTCCATTTTTTTCCAAATTTGGATTTCAACCAGTTCACACTTTCACTGAATGCTTTATTGAGAACTGATTCTTTTCCACCTCTTTGAGCTATCCACCAAGAATCTGGATTAGATAAGAGTTTGACTAGAATAGGGCCATCTCCCCCGTACATATCTGAAATAGATGCAAGCACAGGAATATAACCGATTCCCAAATATTTCTCCGTTAATTCCGGACCTAGAATTGGCAAGAAAATCGTTTGATTGAGATACTGTTTGAGCACCTCATAGAACAATCCTGTAGTGCTGGAAGTACTTAAATCTCCATCCCATTCTCTTAATTTAGTCAAGATATAAGTTATATCTTCATCTTTATTTGTGTACTCTGGAAAACTCTTAACAATGTCAACTCCCATTAGACATTTGACATCCTGCTGGAGTGCCATATGATCCTCAGGAAACTTCATTACATCTTTTTCTATGATAAAATCCGTGCACCTTCGGGCTCGATACCCATTCATTGTAACTCCGCTTAAGAAATAAGGGTAATTATCAGGAACAATTTTATTATTACATGTTACAATAAAGCCAGGTTTTGGATTAAACGCATGAGGCATTTCTTCAAAGGGTATTTTATCAATCCACTCATTTTCTCCAGTCCATCCAGGGGTTGGGATCGTTCCAACATCTTTCGCACGTATTGGGAGCTCTCCTGCAACGTACCAACCATGATTACCATTCTTATGCCCCCAACTCATATTTAGCTGAGGTGCTGAGAACAGAGACATAGCTTCCACGAAGTCATTCCAGTCCTTACCAACATTAATCTTATAATACCCCATAAAAGTCCTTGAAGGAACCAGAGACTTGCCACTATATGCAAGAGCTTTTTCTTCATTTAAAGATTTAGAAAGAATGGGACCATGATGCGTAATTTTGACTTTCTCAGTGTGAGGTGGTTTATCTTTAATATTAATAATCTCCTCGACGATTTCTATGTCTTTCCATTCACCTTTGAATTCGTATTTTCCATCCTTTAGCCTTTCCATGAATAAATCTTCTCCATCAGCTCGTGCAAGAGTTGTACCCCAAGAATAACAATCATTATGACCTACTAATACCATGGGTAATCCTGCAATCCCTACTCCAGTTACGTTTAATTCTCCTTCCACAATCAAATGGTTGTAGAACCATATCGCAGGTACAGAAAGCTCTAAGTGCATATCATTACAATGTATTGCTCCATTTGTGCTACTCCGTGAAGGTGTAATTGTCCAAGAATTGCTTGCACCTCCTTTTCGAATGAATGGCCCTTTAACGGCTTTTAGAACACCATGTTCATCAAACTCATTCATATCAATTTCAGCACCCATCAC
>JAEOTN010000551.1 GCA_016839865.1 Promethearchaeota archaeon
GCTTTAGCAGTTGCTTTCCTCAATGATAAGAATTACAGAGAAATCATCGAAAAAGCCTATAATATCTATCCAGATCTTGGGTATATTGGAAAGGTTATCCAAAAAGATGGATTGCAAGGCTTACAAAAGATACAAACTCAAATTGGTATTCCCATTCGTATGATGCTTGCCAGTAGACTAGAATACACTCAAATCTTGGATAAAGTTGGAGGTAAGTGTGTAAGTGAATACAAACTCGATGGAGAACGATTGCAGATCCATAAAAATGGTGACAAAGTCTCTCTTTTTTCCCGAAGACTGAAAAACATTTCTGACCAATACCCAGACGTACAACAAGCTATTGTAGAAAATATTAGTGCAGATAGGGTGATATTAGAAGGTGAAGCGGTTGCTATGGATGCTTTATTCGAGAAAATGCTCCCATTTCAAGTTCTAAGCACTCGGAGACGAAAGTACGATGTTGAAGAATTTGTAGAAAAGGTACCGGTTTGTCTTTATCTGTTTGATATTTTGTATCTAGAAGAAGATGACGAAAAATATCAGGTCATGGGACTACCTATGCTTGAACGTCGTAAAATACTCGAAAAAATTACTACGGAAAAGAAAAACATCCAAATTGTAATGCAGAAAAAAATAGATACGACAGATCAATTAGTGGAATTCTTCAAAGAAGCGAGAGCGAAGAATTGTGAGGGAATAATGAATAAATCTATTCATCAAACCGAGTCTATTTACAAAGCTGGAAATCGTGGGTTCTTATGGATAAAATTAAAATCCTTAGAAGCCGGCAAAATGAAAGATTCTATAGATGTAGTTCCAATAGGTGCTTTTATAGGTAAGGGGAAGAGATCAAGTCGTTATGGTGCTTTTTTGGTTGCGGTGTATAACGATGAAAACCAAAAATTCGAATTTCTAACACGTGTAGCTACGGGATTTAGTGATGATGATCTAGAGGTCTTCTGGAAAATGCTGCAGCCTACAATATCTACCACCTGCCCTTCAAATGTAATTTGTAACACAGAAAAACCCGATGTGTGGTTTAACCCTAGCTTTGTAATAGAAATTATTGGAGATGAACTAACTGTCAGTCAAAAGGCAGATGCAGGCAAGTATTTCAATGGACGCACCCAAGATACAGGATATTCAGTTCGGTTTCCAGTTTTTCAAAGATTACGCAGTGACAAAGAGATAATAGATTGTACAAAAGTAGATGAAATCGTAGATCTTTACACGATGCAATCAATCTCAGATGAAATCGATTAAACCAAAACTAACATGAAACTAGAGAGAACAATGGCAAAACGACTTATTTTCATAGATTTTATCAGAGGTATGATGATTTTCTATATGGTAATTCTCCATGCATTCTTATATCGTGTAGTTCATCAGTATAAACCCCTTTTTGAAGAAATTATGACCACTGCTCCTATTATTGCGCGTATAGTTGCAGCGCCATTTATTTTCTTCGGATTATGGGGAAGTTTTTTCTGTATGTTAGGAGGTATAGTGTTTATTTATCAAGTACGAGCGGATTATGAATCAAAAGAGAATTTCAAAGCAGGTCCTTATTTTCTTCAACGTGGTTTATCAGGTCTAATTTTGATCATAATTCAATATTTTTGGCTGACATTATTTGCACCAAAAAGCATAGAACATCCAGGACCGACTACGTATTCATTGATAACAGGTGCAATTGAACGATTAGAATTTACTCCATTGAGAGCAATTCATTACTCAACGACAGGGATGATAGAATCTCTTGGTTGGATAATTGTAGTCCTTTCGATATTGGGATATTTTGTCTATCGAAAAAAAGGGAAACAGAATTTGAAATTTTATGGAATTTTTGGTATTGCACTCATTCTGACGATAGCTATTTCGATTCTTCTTGAGATTTGGATATCAGATCCTACCCAATTCTTCGACAACCTGTATGATAATGGGAAAATACTTCAAATCATATTTTTATTGAAGCTAACTAGTAATCGATTCAGTTTCTTCCCGCTTATCGTGTTTGGATTATGTGGAGGATTTATGGGCTATAATCTCATGCATGAAAGGAATGAGAAAAGCATGTTAATCACTCTATTTTCTGTGGGAGGAGCTTGTATAATTGGTTACATCATAATCATAATAACGGGATTTGATATGATGTCAGGATATACGAGTAGTTATGTGCCTTTACCGCTTCATTTGCTAAATTTAGGAGGACAGTGTATCTACATAGCTTCATTTTATTTGATGTTTAGGAAATATCAACGAAAAAGCTCAGAAAGAGGACGGGATATTGGTATTGTTCGCTTCCTGAATATGTATAGCTCAACTTCTCTAACCGTATATATCTTTGAACCATTAACCTCGATTCTCACATTCCAGCTAGTACAAAATTTGTATTTTCAAGCGATTTCGGAGGAATTTTTTGTGTGGATGGGTTTTCTGTTGTTAAACGGTCTCCTATGGTGGACTATTCTCTATTTTTGGCGTAAAAAAGACTATAAATTTAGTGTTGAATGGAGTCTTGGGAAATTAAAAAAAGTATTAAAAAAGTCCCCTAAATCTTCTCAATAGTCATTCCGGAGAATCTCTGAGGCAAATGTGCATTATAATACTTTATAGCTTGTTTGAGGCGTTCTTCACTGTCGGAATATATTCTGAAAATTATTTCTCCTTCTTTCACTCGAGATCCACGCTTGAATATTACATCTACACCTGATTTCTTTGCAGCGGGGCATCCTGCAATTTTTGCGATTCTATTAATGTGATAATTACGGATTTCTGTAATGAACCCGGATTTAGTTGCTTTCATCTCCGCTATATGAGCTCCTAATTCTATTTCGTTCCATTTTATATCCGTATTACCTCCTTGAGCTTCAATAATTTCACGCATTTTATTTAGTGCTTCACCTGAATTGAGAATTTCTAATGCAAGCTCGGTTCCTTTTCCTTCAGGAGCTTTACCTCCCATTTCCAACAAAACTCCTGCTAATTCAGCAGATTTGTTTCTCAAGCTTGTGGATCCTTTCTTTGGGTTTTCTAATAGAAACATAGCTTCACGAGCTTCAAGAGCTGGACCGACAGCATGACCAATAGGTTGAGATGCGTCAGTTAATAAACATATAGCCTCAATTCCAACCCTACCTGCTATATCTTTGAATCTTATTGAGAATTTACGACCATCGTCAATAGTAGGGAACTTAGTTCCTTTCCCGCATGGCACATCGAGGACCATTTTTTTGACTCCCATGCACATTTTTTTTGATATGATAGAAGCGATCATTAATGGAAAGGGATCTGCATTTAGAGGTTTCTCGATCTGAATAAGAGCGTCATCAGCTGGTGCGAAATTTAAGCTTCCACCCCAAAATATCCCCGAATTATTCTCTTTTAA